>CAXUEM010000299.1:0-4348 GCA_964249885.1 uncultured Hymenobacter sp.
ATTACTCACGCTAGCGAGATGCTTCACTGCGTTCAGCATGACGTTCTACTTGTTTTTTGGTCGCCTAACCCAGGCCCGCTAAAGCCTGCTCCAGGGCCGTGATTTTGGCTTCCGCATCGGCCAGCTTCTGGCGTTCCCGCTCCAGTACGTCGGGCTTGGCATTGGCCACAAACTTCTCGTTGCTGAGCTTTTTGAGCACCGAGTCGCGGAAGCCGCGGGCGTAGTCCAACTCTTTTTCCAAGCGGGCGCGTTCGGCACCGAGGTCAATCTGGCCTTCGAGCGGGATGAAGAACTCGCTGCTGCCGAGCACGAAGCTCACTGCCGCAGCCAGCGCGGTATCAGTGGCGCTGATGTCGCTCAGGCCGCCGAGCTTGCGCAGGACCGGTGCGTAGGCTTCCAGCAGGGGGTAGTCGTCGGTTTTGGCGGCCAGGGTCAGGGGCTTGTTCGGGCCCAGGCCTTTCTGGTTGCGGACGGTGCGGATGCCGGCCACGATGGCCAGCACCTTGTCCATCTGCGCGATGGTGTCGGCGTGGGTGGCGGCCGGCGCGGGCCGGGGCCAGTGCGCCACGCACACGTACTCCCGGGCGCCGCGCGGGGCCAGTTCGTGCCACAGCTCCTCGGTGATGAAGGGCATGAACGGGTGCAGCAGCTTGAGCAGGGTTTCGAGGAAGCCGACGGTGTGGCGCAGGCTTTCGGCATCAATCGGGGCCTGGTAGGCGGGCTTCACCATTTCCAGGTACTGGGCGCAGAAGTCGTCCCAGACCAGCTTGTACACCGTCATCAGCGCATCCGACATGCGGAATTTCTCGAAATGCTCGTCCAGCTCGACCAGCGCGGTTTGCAGCTTGGCGTTGAACCAGGCCACAGCCTTGTCGTTGGCGAAGGGCAAGGTGGCGTCGGCCTCCCAGCCCTTCACCAGCCGGAAGGCGTTCCAGAGCTTGTTGCTGAAGTTGCGGCCCTGCTCGACAAGCTTCATATCAAACAGCAAGTCGTTGCCGGCGGGCGAGGAAAACAGCATGCCGGTTCGCACGCCGTCGGCGCCGTAGTCGCGGATAAGGTCCAGGGGGTCGGGCGAGTTGCCGAGGCTCTTGCTCATCTTGCGGCCCTGGGCATCGCGCACGATGCCCGTCAGGTACACGTTCTTGAACGGCACTTCCTGCCGGTATTCCAGGCCGGCCATAATCATGCGCGCGACCCAGAAAAATAGGATTTCCGGGGCCGTTACCAGGTCGTTGGTCGGGTAGAAATAATTGATGTCGGCGTTGTCGGGGTCGCGGAAGCCGTCGAACACCGAGATAGGCCAGAGCCAGGACGAAAACCAGGTATCCAGCACGTCTTCATCCTGCCGCAAGTCGCTCATGGTCAGCGCCTCGTTGCCGCTCTGCTCCCGCGCCAGTTCAAGCGCCTCGGCGGCGGTCAGGGCCACCACGAAGCTGCCGTCGGGCAGGTAGTAGGCCGGGATTTGCTGCCCCCACCAGAGCTGGCGCGAGATGCACCAGTCGCGCACGTTCTCCATCCAGGCCCGGTACATGTTCTTGAACTTGGGCGGGTGCAGCCGGATGGTGTCATTCTCCACCACTTCCAGCGCGGGCTGGGCCAGATGCTCCATTTTCAGGAACCACTGCATGCTCAGCTTGGGCTCAATCACGGCGCCGGTGCGCTCCGAAGTTTGCAGTACAGAGGCGTAGTCCTCAATTTTTTCCAGCAGGCCGGCCTGCTGCAAATCTTTGGCAATCTGCTTGCGCGCCGCAAACCGGTCCTGGCCCACGTAGAGCTGCGCCGCCTCACTTAGCGTGCCGTTATCATTGAGAATATCAATCACCGGCAGCTGGTGGCGCTGCCCGATTTCGTAGTCGTTCAGGTCGTGCGCCGGCGTCACCTTCAGGGCACCCGTGCCGAAGTCCATGCTCACGTACTCATCGAAAATCACCGGAATTTCGCGGCCCAGCAGGGGGATGCGCACCTGCGCGCCTTCCAAATGGGCAAAGCGCGGGTCGGCGGGACTCACGGCCACGGCCACGTCGGCCATGATGGTTTCAGGCCGCGAGGTAGCCACCGTAATATATGTCTTGTTTTCAACTGTTAATGGCTGACCTCCTTTATAAGGCACATCATTAACTGTGAAGTTACTGACAAGCTCATACCGCAAGTAGTACATCTTGGCCTGGGTCTCCTTGGCAATAACTTCCTCGTCGCTGATGGCCGTGCGGCCCTGCGGGTCCCAGTTCACCATGCGAATGCCGCGGTAAATCAGGCCTTTGCGGTACAAATCGACGAACACGCGCAGCACGGCCTGGGTCAGCTCGGGCTCCATCGTGAAGCGGGTGCGGTCCCAGTCGCAGGAGGCACCGAGCTGCTTGAGCTGCTCCAGGATGATGCCGCCGTACTTTTCCTTCCGGGCGAAAGCGTGGGCCAGAAACTCGTCGCGGGTGAGGTCTTTTTTCGCTATGCCCTGCTCCTGGAGCAGGGCCACCACCTTGGCCTCGGTGGCGATGGAGGCGTGGTCGGTGCCGGGCACCCAGCAGGCCTCCTTGCCCTGCATGCGGGCGCGGCGCACCAGCACGTCCTGAATGGTATTGTTCAGCATGTGGCCCATGTGCAGCACGCCCGTCACGTTGGGCGGCGGAATGACCACGGTATAGGGCTGCTTTTTGGAGTTTGGCGTGGCTTTGAAAAAGCCCTGCTCCTGCCAGCGCTGATACCATTTGGCTTCAACGTCGGCGGGGCTGTAGGTCGTGGCGAGGGACATAATTCGGGGAGGCGGGTATTTGGGCAAAGGTACAGCTACTACCCCCGCCGACTACATAAAACCGTTCTGCAGCGCGTAGCGAAGCATAACGGTTGCTTACATTAGATAAAAAACAGAAAGGCCGCTCCCGAGGAAGCGGCCCGTTGCTGGCGCAAAAAAAGCAGGCTTACGCCGCCGTCAGGTGCAGCCATTCTTTCTTTTCGAGCAAACGCTCGCGGGTTTCGCGCAGGTCCGGGTCGTCCACGCAGCAGTCTACGGGGCAGACGGCGGCGCACTGCGGCTCCTCGTGGAAGCCCACGCACTCGGTGCATTTATCCGACACGATGTAGTAGTACTCGTCGGACACGGGTGTCTGCGGGGCCGTGCCGGCTACCACGGCGCCATCAGCGGTGGCTACCTCCTTCAGGCTGGTGCCATCGGCCCAGCGCCACTGGGCGCCGCCTTCATAAATCGCATTGTTGGGGCATTCCGGCTCGCAGGCACCACAGTTGATGCACTCGTCGGTTATCATAATGGCCATATCGTCGGTGCCGGCTTTGGCTGAAAATTAAATTCGGGAGCAAACCTTGTCCGGCTTGTACGTAAGCAAGCGCGGCCGGGCTGCGGCAGTTTGCTTTCGCAAAAGTAACGGCAGCGGCGCGGTTTGCCGACTTTTGCGCCCGCAAGTGCTTTGTGGCCGCGGCCAGCAGGGAGGCAGCCAGTTGCTGTGCCCCCGCGGCTTGCTTTTTTATCTATATGCTCTCCTCTATGATGCACTCCGAACGTCTGGCCGCCTTTATTGCGCTGGGCCAGCGCCTGGCCACTTTGCCGACATCCGAAATCACCGAGCTGGCGGCCCGCACCCGCAACCAGAACGCCTGGTTCGACGAGCCCAACGTTACGACCGCCATCAAAGGCGTGGCCCATTTGCTTGAAGCCGAAACCCTGACGCGCTGGGCCGCCCGCTACCCCGCCGAGCCCGACACCCCGCGCCGCGTGGGCGTGGTCATGGCCGGCAACATTCCGCTCGTGGGCTTTCACGATTTGCTGTGCGTGCTGCTCAGCGGTCACACCCTGCTGGCCAAGCCCAGCGCCGCCGACACCTACCTCATGCGCTGGGTGGCCCACGAGCTGCTGACCATAGCGCCGCGCTTTGCCGAGCGCCTGCACTTCGTGGACCGCCTCAACGAGGCTGACGCCACTATTGCCACCGGCTCCGACAATACGGCGCGCTATTTTGATTTCTACTTCGGCAAAAAACCCCACATCATCCGGCGCAACCGCACCAGCCTGGGCATCCTCACGGGCCAGGAAACGGCCGACGAGTTGGCCCAGCTCGGACCCGACATCTTTCAGTACTACGGCCTGGGCTGCCGCAATGTGAGCAAGCTCTACGTGCCCGAAAACTACAGCTTTACCCCCCTGCTGGATGCCCTGCAAGGCTGGGAGCACGTGCTGGGTCACCACAAATACCAGAACAACTACGACTACAACAAGAGCATCCTGCTCGTCAACCGCGTGCCGCACCTCGATACCGGTTTTTTGCTGCTCACGCCCGCCGCGGCGCTGGTGTCGCCCATTTCGGTCTTGCACTACGGTCACTATCAGCACGAGATTGAC
>CAXUEM010000300.1:0-4338 GCA_964249885.1 uncultured Hymenobacter sp.
GGGTCACAGTCACGTCGGTGGGCAGCAGCACCTGCTGGCCGTTGGGCAGGGGCACATTCACGTCGTTTTGAAGCGCCCCGCAGCCCGGCAAGGCCAGCAGGACCGCCAGCGCCGCCAGCAGGGGGTGCGCCCGTGAAACTGCTCCTTTTAATCTCAATTTCATAATCGTTGTCATAAGAACTCAGGCCGGGCAACAGGACGTGAAAACCTCGCCCGCGCCGCCCGACCGCCGCGAGGTCTGCGACGGCCTTAGTCCTGTCGGGATGTTAGAAGTGAAAGTTGTAAGTCACCGACGGGATGGCCGGAAACAGCGACACCTGCTGGGCCTTGAAGTCCACAATCCGGTCGTTGTCGTCGCGCACGGTGTCGAAGTAAATGAAGTAGGCGTTGCGGCGGTTGTAGGCGTTGTAGACGCTGAAAGTCAAATCCGACTCGGCTACCAGGCGGTTGGGCTTGAGCTTCCAGACCACGCCCAAGTCGAGCCGGTGGTAGGGAATTAGGCGGTAGGTGTTGCGGTCGGGGTACACGGGCACGGCCTGCGGGCGGCCGCCATTGAAGTCCTGGTAGGCAAAGCGGCCTAGCGGCAGGGTGGTGGGCGCCCCGCTCGAAAACACGAAGCTGCCGGTCAGGCTCAGGCGCTCGGTGAGGTTGTGGATGAGCACGGCGGTCAGGTTGTGGCGGCGGTCGTAGCTGGGGTAGTACGCCTCGCCGCGGTTGATGCCCGTGGTGCCGCGCTGGGGCGGAAAGCGGCGCTGGGTCCAGGCCAGGGTGTAGCCCAGCCAGCCGGTGGTGCGGCCGGTTTTCTTTTCCAGGTAGATTTCGTTGCCGTAGCTCCAGCCCCTGCCGAACAGGAACTCCTCGTCCAGTTCGGCATTCACGAACAGCTGGGCGCCGTCCCTGAAGTCAATCTGATTGGTGCCCCACTTATAATATACCTCGTCGGTGAGCAGAAATTGCCCCTTGCCCAGCAGAAAGCTCACGCCCGTGCTCACCTGCTGGCTACGCTGCGGCTTCACGCTCAGCCGCGAGGGATACCAGATATCGGTGGGCAGCGTGGCGCCGGAATTCGTGACCAGGTGCACGTACTGGTACATCAGGGCGTAGCTGGCCTTGAGCGAGGTGTTGGGGCTGAGCGAGTAGCGGGCCGAGGCGCGCGGCTCCAGGCCCGCGTACCGGTCGGTGCCGCTCTGGAAGCCCGACAGGCGCCGGCCGCCCTCCAACTGCAGCTTGTCGCTGGGCTTGTAGTTGTCCGAGATGTAGAGGCCGGCTTCCTGCCCGCTGTACTTCACGTCGGCGCCGAAGTTGATGCGGTTGTCCTGCGAGCCGGCCTGCAAGCGGCCCACGCCGAAGCGGTGCTCGGTGGCCAGCAGGCCCAGCTTCACGCTGTGGCGCTCGTTGGGCGTCCAGTCCACGTCCACGCGGCCGGTGTAGTCGCGGATGGCCGAGCCTAGGTTGAAGCTGAACTGGTCGAGCTTGTTGGTCAGCCCGTACTGATAATCGGTGATGGAAACCGAGGTGTTGGCAATGAGCTTGGAATTGAACGTGTGCTGCCAGCGCAGCACGCCCAGGGTGTTGCCCCAGTTGAAGTCGAAGTTGAAGCCGTTGCGGGAATTAAAGCCGAACACGTCGCGCCCGAGGTAGCCGGTGGCAAACACCTCATCTTTCTCGCCGAGCCGGTAGCTGGCTTTGGCGTTAAGGTCGTAGAAAAAATAGTCGGGGATGGGCTGGTAGTTTTCGTCGCCGGCGTTGCGCTGGTTGATAGCGCGGGTAAACACGTCGAAGTAAGTGCGCCGGCCCGAGACGATAAACGAGCCCTTGCGGCTCTTGCCCAGCGGCCCTTCCACCGTCAGGCGCGACGAAATCAGGCCGATGCCACCGGTCACGCCCACTTTCTCGCGCGAGCCGGCCCGCAGCTTCACATCAATCACCGACGAGAGCCGCCCGCCAAATTGGGCTGGAAACCCCGACTTGTACAAATCCACGCTCTGCACGGCGTCAGAGTTGAACACCGAAAACAGGCCGAACAAATGATTAGGATTATAAACCAGGGCGTTGTCCACCAGCACCAGGTTCTGGTCGGAGGAGCCGCCGCGCACGAACAATCCCGAGGTGCCCTCGCCGCCGTTCTGCACGCCGGGCTTGAGCTGCAAAGTTTTCAAGATGTCGACCTCGCCAAATAAGGCCGGCAGCAGCTTGGCTTCCTTGATGCTGAGGCGCTCGACGCCCATCTGCGTGCTCTGCAGCTTTTCCTGCAGCGTTACGGTGCCTTCCACCACCACCTCGCCCAGTTCGTTGGCACTCTCCGGCAGGGTCACGGTCAGCGTCTGGCTGCGCCGGGTCAGGTTCACCTCCAGCGTCTGGCTCACGTAGCCCACGAAGCCGACTACCACCTGGTGGCGGCCGGCGGGCAAGCGCAAGGAAAAGCGGCCCTGCTCGTCGGCGGCCATGCCGGCGCCCAGCGCGGGCACGGCCACTGTGGCGCCGGGCAGCGCTTCGCCCCGCGCCGCCCGCACCTGCCCGCTCAAGGTAAACTGACCCCCTGCTGGGACCGCCCCGGAGGGCTGCGCCCAGGCCGGACCAACGCCCAGCAACAGCAATAAAGTCCAGAAAATCAGTGGGGTGCGCGGCGGAAAAGCAACAAGCATAAACGCAAAAAGAGGAGCAACGCCGACACGGCGCCCCCGGTAACGCCCAGCCCGGGCAGATAGTTTGGCCGTGGCCGGCCGCGGCGCGCGTTCGGCCGGCGCCGGCCCGCAGGGGGTTGGGGTTTTACAAAAACCCGGCCACGGCCCGGGGCAGCGCCGGCCGCGGCAGCCCGCCCGCCTGGCGCCCCCCCGGCTGCCCCTGCCGGAACAGAATCAGGGTGGGCATGCTCTTTACCCCAAATTTCTGGGCCGCCGCCGGGTTGCGGTCCACATCGACCTTGATAATGCGCAGCTTGCCAGCGTGGGCCTGGGTCAGCTGCTCCAGAATGGGCGCCAGCGTTTTGCAGGGCCCGCACCAAGTGGCGTAAAAGTCGACCAGCACCGGCATGCCCGGGCTGCTGATGAGTTCGCTGAAAGATTTACGGGGCATAGGAAAAGGCGCGCAGGCGGCCGAGAAGCGGCCAAAAAAGAAGGCCAACCCGGCTTGGTGCCCGGTTGACCTTGCTTCTACGGAATCGGCCGGCACCGGGGCGTAGCCCGCGCCCGGAAAGCTTATTTATTGACGACCGTGACGTCGTTGGACACTTCCGGGAATGTGAAGCGGCCGCCCACGGCGCGCTTGCCGTTCACGCGGCACTCCCAGGTGTAGTCGCCGGCCGTGGCCACGGCGCCCGCGCCGACGGCCGTCTTGAAGTAATTCGGCTCGGAAGGCTCGGTCGGGAACAGCACGTCGACGCCGCTCTCGCCCTTCACCACTTCCTTGGTCAGAAAATATTCCTTGCCGGATTTTTCCTCTTTCACTACGAACGTGGCCGTGTACTGCCCCAGCGAGCCGTACTTGTCGAGAATGCCCATTTTAACCTGGGCGGTGGTCGACACCATCCAGGTCTGAGCCTGGGTGGCGCCGGCCGGCAATAGCCACAGCGTCAGCAGCAAAAGGGACCCGCGCAGCAACAGGGGCACCCGGCGGGCAGCGGACAGTAGGTATGGTATCATGTGGTAAAGGAAAAATAGGATGAAAGGTAGTTTACTTTAGATTTCGTATTTATCGTATTTCCAGTGGCAGGAAAGGTAGTATTTTTTAACAGAACTCACTAATTTTTAAGAATTAAATAACAAACCAAATGCCCCGCATTTTTCGTAGCAGCGGGTTTTAGTTTGTTGCCTGTGTCGCGTCGCGCTGCCCGTCGTCTTGCCGCCGTTTTGCCACCGCCGGTGCTTGCGGCTGCGCCGCGCTGTGAGCTCTGCGAGCGGGAGGTGCAAAGCACTTCCCGCCACCACCTCATCCCGCGCGAGGAAGGCGGGCGCTACGGCCCGGTAGTCGATTTGTGCCAGCCCTGCCACAGCAGCGTGCACCGCTTCCTGACCAACCGCGACCTGGCCCGGCGCTACCCCACCATCGAGGCGCTGCGCGAGGCCGAGGAGCTGCAAACCTACCTGCACTGGATTCGGCGCCAGAAGGTAGAGCGCATTCGCAACCGCCGCGGCAAAGGGTAGGGGACTGGCTTTTTCGGGCCGAGCTTTGCTTATTCGGAAGCTTGATTGATTAACGGTTCAACGTTTTTTCGTGCGGCACTTTGTAGCATTCAACCGCCTGCGGGAGCAGCCCACCATCGTGGTAGACAGCACGGCGGCCGGGGCGGCGCTGGTGCTGGCGCACTGGCGCGGCGCCCCCACGCCGCCCGCCCTGCGC
>CAXUEM010000301.1:0-4334 GCA_964249885.1 uncultured Hymenobacter sp.
TGGCCGGCTTCCCCACCCGCGACGAGCTGCGCCGCCTCATTGCCCGCCGCACCCAGCGCCACGAACTGCTGGCGGCGCCCGTCAACGCGGCCATCGCCGGGCGCTACTACCAGGCCGAGGCCATCCGGCGGGTGGCGCGCCGCTTTCAGCAGGACAAGCAGCGCGGGGCCTTGCTGGTGATGGCCACCGGCGCAGGCAAAACCCGCACGGCCGCCGCCCTGGTCGAGCTGCTGAGCAAGGCCGGCTGGGTAAAGAACGTGCTGTTTCTGGCCGACCGCCGCGCCCTGGTGCGCCAGGCCAAAAACGCCTTTGCCCAGCACCTGCCCACCTATTCGGCCACGAACCTCACCCTCGACCCCGACAACACCGACGTGCGCCTGGTCTTCTCGACCTACCCCCCCCTAATGAACCGCCTGGACGCGGGCGCCGCGCCCGGCCGGCCGCGCCCTTTTGGGCCGGGCCACTTCGACCTCATCATCATCGACGAGGCCCACCGCTCGGTGTACCAGAAATACCAGGCCATTTTCGAGTATTTCGACTCGCTGCTGGTGGGCCTCACGGCCACGCCCCTGGCCCAGATAGACCGCAACACCTACGAGCTGTTTGGGCTGGAAGACCACCAGCCCACCCACTTCTACGAACTGAGCGATGCCGTGCAGGACCAGTACCTGGTGCCCCCGCGGGCGCTGTCGGTGCCCCTGAAGTTTCAGCGTCACGGTATCCGCTACCACGAGCTGAGCGAGGAAGAAAAGACCGAATACGAAGCCGAGTTCCGCGACGAGGCCACCGGCGAAGTGCCCGACGAGATTGAGGCCGAAGCGCTGAACAAGTGGCTCTTCAACCAGGATACCGTGGACGCGGTATTGCGCTACGTGCTGGCCAACGGCCTGCGCGTGTCGGGCGGCGACCGGCTGGGCAAAACCATCCTCTTCGCCCGCAGCCACCGGCACGCCCTCTACATTGAGGAGCGTTTTCAGAAGCTGTTTCCGGAGCTGGGCAGTGGCTTCGCCCGCGTTATCGACAACGAGGAGAAGTACGCCCAGGACCTGCTGGATAAGTTTTCGGAGCCCGCCGAAATGCCGCAGCTGGCTATTTCGGTCGATATGCTCGACACGGGCATCGACATCCCGGAGGTGGTGAACCTGGTGTATTTCAAGCCCGTGCGCTCCAGCGCCAAGTTCTGGCAGATGCTGGGGCGCGGCACCCGCCTGTGCCCCGACCTGTTTGGACCGGGCCAGGACAAAGAATGTTTCCTGATTTTTGATTTCTGCGAGAACTTCGAGATTTTTGAGGTGCGCCCCGAGGGCCTCGTTACGGCCCCACCCACGCCCCTGAGCCAGCAGATTTTCGCCCAGCGCCTGGCCCTGGCCGAAGTGCTGCGCGCCCCCGCCTACCACGCCGATGCCGCTCACCAGGCCCTGCGCCGGCAATTGCTCGATACCCTGCACGCGCAGGTGGCCGGCCTCGAGCGCAGCAGCTTCGCCGTGCGCGCCCAATTGCGCTACGTGGAAGCGTACGGCGACCGCCGCACCCGCTGGGAAACCCTGACCAAAGCCGACGTGCAGGACATAGAAGCTCATCTGGCTCCCCTGGCCCCCGCCGAAGGCACCGATGAGCTGGCCCGCCGCTTCGACCTGCTGCTGCTCAACCTCATGCTGGCCCAGGTGCAGAACAGCGTCCGGCGCAGCGGCTACGTGGAGCGCCTCGGCACCATGGGCTACCAGTTGAGCCGCAAAACCAACATCCCGGCCGTGGGGGCCCAGCACGAGCTGTTGCAGCAGCTGCAAAGCACGGCTTTCTGGCGGCAGGTAACGCTGCCTCAGCTTGAAGATGCCCGCCAACGCCTGCGCGACCTGGTAAAGTTTCTCGACCGGGAGCAGCAGCCCGTGGTCTATACCCACTTCGCCGACGAGCTGGGCACAGCCGCCGAAAAAGAGATGGCGGGCCTGCGCAGCCCGGCGCTGGCCAGCTACCACCAGCGCGTGGCCAGCTACCTGCGCGAAAACCGGCACCACGTTACCATCTCGCGCCTGTGTACCAACCAGCCCATCACGGCCACAGAACTCGATACGCTGGAGCGCCTCGTATTTGATGGCCACGAGCGCGGCACCGCCACCGACCTCATGGCCGAGCTGCGCCTGGAGCAGGCCCCGCCCCTGGGCGAGTTCATCCGGGGCATCCTGGGGCTGGAGGTGAATGCGGCCAAAGAAGCCTTTGCCGGATTCGTGAGCCGCCGCACCCTCACGGCCGACCAGATAACCTTCGTCAATAGCCTGATTGACTACTTGGTAGTGAACGGTACGGTAGCCCGCAAGCAGCTATTTGAAGCCCCCTTCACCGAGCGCCACCACGAGGGCGTAGCCGGTGCGTTCCGTGATGAGCGCCAGGTAAGTGAGCTATTCGCCGTAATCGACCAGATAAGCCGCAACGCCCGCGCCGTGGCGTAGCGGCCAAAGGTGTACTATGTACTACCGGGTGGGCATTTCAGGTCCTGCCGAGGTTAGCAGCGGGAGCATTCGAACATGATACCGGGTTTTTAGGAGCGCATTTTATGGTGCATATGGCATAATTTGCGCGCTGGCAAAGAGTGAATAAAATCATAACCAGCTGATTTGCAAAAGGATTTTACTCTGGCAGGAAATTAGAAAAGCAGAAGCAACAACAAAGCAGGTATTGCGGAGCCGCCGATGGGCAGTTCCTGGACCCTTTGCTTAACCACGTTGCAACTTCTTCTGCTTCCTGCCCATGCCAATCGTTGCCGAACTACCCATACTACCAGCTTCTTTAGTCACCAAGCTGGCCGGTCTCAACCAGCGCCAACGACAGGCAGTTACTTACCACGATGGGCCACTGCTGGTGGTGGCCGGCCCCGGCACTGGCAAAACGCAGCTGCTGGCGGCCCGGGTAGCTTTTCTGCTGACGCAGCCCGACGTGCGCGCCCAGGAAATCCTGTGCCTGACCTACACGGATGCGGCGGCCCGCAATATGCGCCAGCGCCTGCTAGGCTTCATTGGCCCTGAAGCGCACCGCGTGGCTATCCATACTTTTCATAGCCTGGGTCAGCTTATTATCCAGGAGAATGGGGGCATACTGGGCAGGCACGACCTAGAGCCGGCCACCGACCAGGAAACCGACGAAGTGCTGCGGGAGGTGCTCGACGGGCTGCCAGCGGGCCACCAGTTGCGCCGCGACGTGGGCGATGCCTACTACGACCTGCGCCACCTCAAGCAGCTGTTTCAGACCATGAAGCGCGAGGGCTGGGCACCCGCCGAGCTGCTGCAGGCGCTAGAGGAGTACCGCCTGGAGCTGCCCTACGACGCGGCCTACCTGTATAAAAACCCGCCCCCCGCCATGCGCGCCCAGGGTGTGCGGCCGGGCGACGTCATGCCGCACAAGCTGGCCGAAGAGGAAGCACACATAGAACGGTCGGCGGCGGCGGTGGGACTGTTCGAGGCGTACCAAGCCGGGCTGGCCGCCCGCCAGCGGTTCGACTACGGCGATATGCTGGCCTGGGCCACTCAGCTGCTCGAAGAAAACGAGGGGCTGCGTCTGAGCTACCAGGAGCGTTTTCAGCATTTTCTGGTCGATGAGTACCAGGATACCAACGGGGCGCAGAGCCGCCTGCTCTACCTGCTGGCCGACTATTGGGAAAACCCCAGCCTGCTGGTGGTGGGCGATGACGACCAGAGTATTTTCCGCTTCCAGGGGGCCAGCGTGGCCAACGTGTTCGAGTTCACGCGCCGCTACCCGCAGGCCGGCACCGTGGTGCTGGAAGAAAATTACCGTTCCTCGGCGCCGGTGCTGGCCACCGCCGAGGCGTTGATTTCGCGCAACCAGGCCCGGCTGGTGGGGCAGCTGCCGGGCCTGAGCAAGCAGCTATTTGCCCGCCACGCGCGGTTTGCGGCTTCGCCCGAGCTGCCCCGGCTTTGCCGCTATGCCACCCCGCTGCACGAAGCGGCCGATGTGGCGGCGCGGCTGGCTGCCCTGCACCACGGCGGGCAATGGCCGGCGGGCCGGGTGGGCGTCATCACCCGTAACCACGACCAGCTGGACCAGCTGGCCAGTCTGCTGCGGGCGGCGGGCGTGCCGTTTCAGCGCCGCCGGGCCTTGGACGTGTTGGCCGAGCCGCTGGCCACCGCCCTGCACCGGGTGCTGCGCTACGTGGCCGCCTCCCTGTGGCCAGACGACCAGCTGGCGGCCGATGCGGCCCTGTTTGAGCTGCTGCACCTAGCCGCCCTGGGCGTGCCGCCCGCCGACCTGCTGCGCCTGGCCCTGGGGCACCAGCACCACCGCCGGCAGGCGCACGCCGCCGGCCAGCCGGTGCTGGCCTGGCG
>CAXUEM010000302.1:0-4304 GCA_964249885.1 uncultured Hymenobacter sp.
GGCGTCTTCGCGCATGAAGTCGGCTACTACGGGCAGGCGCTTTTTGCCCACCGAGAGCTTGGGGCGGCAGGCCAGCAGGCCCTGGGTGTAGGGGTGCCGGGGGTCCGTGAAGATGTCGAGCACCGGCCCTTGCTCCACCACCCGGCCCCGGTACATGACCAGGATGCGGTCAGCAATTTCGGCTACCACGCCGAGGTCGTGGGTGATGAAGATGATGGCGGTGTGGTGCTGCCGGCGCAGGTCGTCGAGCAGGCGCAGGGTGTTGGCCTGCACGGTCACGTCGAGGGCAGTGGTGGGCTCGTCGGCGAGCAGGATGGCGGGCTGGCAGGCCATGGCCATGGCAATCATCACGCGCTGCTTCTGGCCGCCCGAAATCTCGTGGGGGTAGCTTTTAAAGATGTTTTCGGGGCGCGGCAGCCGAGCCTCGGTGAACAGCTGGATGGTGCGCAGCTCGGCTTCGCGCTCGCTCAGGTGGGTGTGCAGCAGCAGGGCCTCCACCACCTGCCGGCCGCAGGTGTACACCGGGTTCAGCGAGGTCATCGGCTCCTGAAATATCATGCTGATGTCGTTGCCGCGCACCTGCCGGAGCTGCTTTTCCGGCAAGGTCAGCAGGTCGACCTCGCCCAGGGCCGGCGACTGAAACACGGCCGTGCCCGACGAGATGCGGCCCGGCGGCCGCGGTATCAGCCCCAGCAGGGCCAGCGAGGTAACCGACTTGCCCGAGCCCGATTCGCCCACGATGGCCAGCGTCTCCCCCGCCCGCAGCTCGAACGACACGTCGTTCACGGCCCGCACGTCGCCCCGGTGCGAGGCGAAGTCGATGGTCAGGTTGCGGACGGAGAGGAGCGGCGGGGTGGGCACAAAAGGAAATTAGAGCAGCTTTAGGGACGTTTTTGAGTATGCAAGAACGTCGGGACAATAATGTCCAAGCACATAATTTAAATTATTAAAGTAAAGAGTCTAACACTTGGTAAAGGTCCCCTTTGACAAGGCGTACAGCCTCGTCTATATCAAGCGTTGAAAAATGATGATATTCTTCGATGCTATTTGCAACGTCCTCATCTACGTTAGCCTTACCAATGTATTCTTTGATTGGACGTGAATCGTCATCATCAAATCCATTAAAAAGGTCAGCAGGGGGATTTTCAGGGTCGTAAGCAGGACCTCGGTTTATTTCGACTCTTCTCCAAAGTTTAGCTTCGCTGATTTTACGTTTTCCCCTAACAACATCACCATCAAAGCTCAAAAAGTGGCTCATGTAGTCGCACTATCTGAAGGACAGCCATTGGCCGGTCTCCCATCCTATCTCCCATTGCGTCGCCAAAATCAGCACTTTTAGGCGGAGTTAGTGAGGATAATGCAAATTGGTCATGCTCAGTAAGGAAGTAATAAGTAGGAACCAGAACCTTCTTATAAACGTGCTCCAGCATTGTTTCTAGGCTGTCTTTCAGAACGGGTTTAAAATCCCGAGCATCTGTAAGAAGCCTATTTGAAAACAACTCCCGCAATTTCTCTTCAAAGTTTTCCATTTGCACTTGGGTAAAGACTTAATTGTGAAAGCGAATTATTCAGCTGTGCCCTGCTTAACTGATGCCGAGCCCCTCCTCTACTACGCCCGATTTTCCGAGTCAGGAGCTACCAGCGGGGCGTTGTGCGTAACTGGATTGGCTGCCACGGGCGCCTCTTCTTCCCGAAAAAACCGGCTCTGGAAAATCAGAATCAGGGCCACGCCGAGGAAGATGGCGGAGTCGGCGACGTTGAAGATGGGCCAGAGCGACACGTACTTCCCTCCTACCAGCGGCCAGGTTTGGGGCAGGAAGCCCTCGTAGATGTCGGCGTAGAGCATGTCAATCACCTGGCCGTGGAACCAGGGCGAGGGCGAGCCGAACGGAGCATTTTTGTAGAGGACGCCGTAGAAAATCGAGTCGATGACGTTGCCCACGGCGCCGCCCAGAATGAGGGCCATGCAGGCGATGTAGCCCCGGGCCGCGCGGTGCCGCACGAGGTAAATGATGTAGTAAATCAGGCCCGAGACGGCCAGCAGGCGGAAGCCGGTGAGCAGCAGCTTGCCGAAGGGCTGCGGCAGCTCCAGCCCGAAGGCCATGCCCGGATTGAGCGTGTAGTGCAGCTTAAACCACTGCCCGAACACCGGAATCTCGCCCGCCATGCCGGGCTGCATGTAGGTGTGCGTGGCCCACTTGGTGGCCTGGTCGAGGACGATGACGGCCAGCGCCAGCAGGAAAAAGAGCAGCGCGGAAGGCCGGCGGGCAGCAGGCGAAGAAGGCACGAAGGTGGGATTCACGGGCAAGAGAGAAGCGGCTGGTTTTGGGTCGGTCCAGCAGGGGGTTTTGTGCCTTTTTGGGCGGAATTTCGGGGTTTTGGGCGGTTTCGTGCGCCCGGTTGCACGGCTAGGACGCCGTTGTGCCCGCCGGGCTTATTACCGCCCGGCGGGAACCTCATTATCAGCTGGTTACGACTTCGAGTTGGGCCTGCACGGTGTGGTCGTCGATTTCCAGCGTGGTGGCGTCGCCGTTCAGGCTGCCGGGCAGCACGTCGAGGCTTAGGGCCTGGATTTCGGTGCGGATGTAGTCGCCGAAGCGGGCCACGGCGGCGGCCAGTTCGGGCGGGGTTTGGGCCAGCGAGACGCGGATTCGGTCCTGCACTTCCAGGCCAGAGTCTTTGCGCAGGTTTTGCAAGCGGTTCACCAGCTCGCGGGCCAGGCCTTCCTGGCGCAGCTCGTCGGTCAGGGTCACGTCGAGGGCCACGGTGAGCGGGCCGTCGGATACAATAAGCCAGCCGGGAATTTCGTCAAAGCTGATTTCTACTTCTTCGAGCAATAGAAGTGTTGATTTGGTTTCACCATTATGCTCATAAGAAATAGTTAAGCTTCCCTTGTCAAGCAGGGCGCCAATTTCCTCTTGTGTTAGCTTTTGTATATGAGCAGCTATGCTTTTGACGAACGGGCCATACTTAAAGCCTAGTGTCTTAAATCTTGGTTTAATGGTCTTATTAACTCTCATTGAAGAGTCATCCATGAAACCGACAGACTTAACATTGACTTCCGTGCTGATAATGTCTTCAACTTTTGGAAGTTGTTCACGCATAGTGTCATCTAATGCAGTCACCAAAATTCGGGACAGTGGCTGGCGAACTTTTATGTTAGACTTTTTCCGAAGAGAATGGGTAAGTGAGCTAATACGTTGAGCCAAATCCATTCTGTATAGCAAAGCCCTATCATGATAGAACTTGTCTTCTTTGATAAGCTTTGTTAAGTGAACGGATTCCGCGGCAAAAACAGATTCTTCTAGCTTTCCGCTAGACCTCAGACCATCAGTCATGTTTTTGTATAACCACTCACTGAAAAATGGCGCGATGGGCGACATTAATTGAGTCACTACCAACAAGCATTGCTCTAATGTTTTGAAAGCAGCGATTTTGTCCGCAGTTAATCCCCCTTTCCAGAAACGGCGTCGGGAGAGTCTCACATACCAGTTTGATAACTGGTCGGTCACAAAATCCTGAATGGCACGAGCGGCCCTAGTAGGGTCGTAGCTATCAAATTGCTGACGCACCTCCACAATAAGCGACTGCAGTTTGCTCAAAATCCAGCGGTCCAATTCGCTTAACTCAGACAAGGGCACACGCTCATACTTACTTGCTTCAAACTCGTCCAGGTTGGCATAGAGGGCGTAGAACGAGTAGGTATTGAACAGCGTGCCGAAGAAGCGCCGCTGCACCTCCGTGATGCCGGCCGGGTCGAACTTGAGGTTGTCCCAGGGCGGGGCGTTGGCAATCATGTACCAGCGCGTGGCATCGGGGCCGAACTGCGCGATGGTGGCAAACGGGTCCACGGCGTTGCCGAGGCGCTTGCTCATCTTGTTGCCGTTTTTGTCGAGCACGAGGCCGTTGGCAATGACGTTTTTAAACGCCACCGAGTCTTCCAGCATCACGCCCAGCGCGTGCAGGGTGAAAAACCAGCCGCGGGTCTGGTCCACGCCCTCGGCGATGAAGTCGGCCGGGAAATTCTTGCTGAACTGCGCTTCGTTTTCAATCGGGTAGTGCCACTGCGCGTAGGGCATGGCGCCGGAATCAAACCAGACGTCGATGAGGTCGGGCTCGCGGTACATGGGCTGGCCGGTGGGTGAGACGAGGAAAATGTCGTCCACGTAGGGCCGGTGCAGGTCGATTTTGGGTGCGATACCCCCTGCTGGCGCGCCCTCCGCGGCAACCCCACCCCTAGCCCCTCCCCGATGGGGAGGGGGACTAGTTTCTAGCTCTAGACTAGCGCCAGCAGGGGGTGTAGA
>CAXUEM010000303.1:0-4297 GCA_964249885.1 uncultured Hymenobacter sp.
GCGGAATCCCGTGGCCCGGCAGGTGGCTTAAAACCCGGGGCGCGGGGGCCACGGACCCCGCGGGCGCGTCGGGCCCCGGCCGCACCTCCGTGTAGAGCGACAAGGCGTAGATGTGGTGCCGGAAGGGCTCAAAATCGGTGCGGTGCGGCGTAGCGACCGCCAGGTGCCGCACCAGCAAGTCGGCGTGGGGCGGGGGCGGCGCGCCCACGTGGGCAAAAAAAGCGGCTAACGTATTCAGTTCACGCATGATAAGGCAAGATAAGCGGCCGGGCGGTGGGGCGCCAAGGCAGGTTTTTCCTGATTGATTGCATAAGTTAGCCCGGTTAGATACAGCGGTTACCTAATCCACGCCAACGCACTCGTATCGGCCCAGGGTGGTCGTTGGGGTAGCCAGCAGGGGGTAGGGGGCCGACCCGGCCAACGCACCGACCAACTACTATTAACCCCGGCAGCCCCACGAACCTTAGCCAGGGCCGGCAGCGGCTACGCCCCCGGCTCCGCGCCGAGGGCCGCCAAATGCAACTGGTGCTGTGTGCCCCAGGCTTTTAACACCTCAATGACCGGGTTGAGCGACTGGGCATAGGGCAGGGCCTGGTAGTCCACAACCACGGGCGGGCCGGGGTGCACGGTGCGGGAAATAAGCCGCTGGGCTTCCAACTCCTTCAGCTCCTTGGCCAGCACCTTCGTGGAAATGCCGGCCACGCTGCGCTCGAGCCCGCGAAAGTGCCGGGTGCCCGTGAGCAGCGCCACAATGATTTGCAGCTTCCACTTGCCGCTGAGCACCGGCAGCGCGTGGCGCAGGGCCCGCATGGTCTGGTCGCATTGCGCGGCTTGGGGGCTGGTCATGGAGGTAGGGCAAAGAAGACGAGGAAGTTGGGTGGTTACGCCTTGGTAATCAGGCTACCGGCCGGTAATCTGCACCTGGCAGCCGGCCCGAACAAAGCGCCAGCTGATGGCTTGAGGTAATCAGCACACCCAACCGCTCAACGGCCCGCATAGTTGGCGGGCAGCACTCATTCCAGCAATTTTTTCATCGTCCTTAACCAACCAGCAACATGATTTTAGTCACCGGCGCCACCGGCCAATACGGCACGAAAGCCATTGCGCATCTAGTAAAAAAAGGCGTCGCGGCGCCGCAGCTGGCCGCCCTGGTGCGGGATGCTGCCAAAGGCCAGCGCCTGCAAGACCAGGGAATCGGGCTGCGAATCGGCGATTACACCGACGTGGCCTCGCTGGTGCAGGCGTTTCGGGGCGTGGAGAAAGTGCTGCTGGTTTCTAGCAACGACCGGAGCGCGGCAACCAACCGCACCGCGCAGCACCTGAACGTCATCACCGCCGCCAAAGAAGCCGGCGTAAAGCACCTGGTGTACACTTCTTTCGTGCAGAAGCCGGCCTCCCAGAACTCGGCCATCGCCGATTTTCTGAATTCCCACGCCCAAACCGAGCAGTACCTCCAAGCCAGCGGCCTGCCGTACACCATCCTCCAGCATGGCATTTACTTGGAGATGATTCCGGTGTTCGCGGGCGAGAAAGCCGCCGAAACCGGGCAGATTGTGTTTCCTGCGCAGGCCGGCAAAGCCAGCTGGGTGCTGCGCGAAGAGCTGGCCGAGGCCGCCGCGCACGTGCTGACCACGGAAGGCCACGAAAACCGGACCTACGTGCTGACCAACAACGAGTCCACCTCGTTCCAGGACGTGGCCCAGGCCCTGGCCGGCACCCTGGGCAAGGAGGTCCACTACCAGTCGCCCCCGGTCGAAGCGTTTCGAGCCACGCTGCAACAAGCCGGGGTGCCGGACCTCTACGTGGGCATGTTCACGACCTGGGCCGGGGCAGTGGCGGAGGGCATGTTGGACATGCCGGACGCGACGCTGGCGTCTTTCCTGGGCCGAAAGCCCACCACCACCGCGCAGTTCATCGCGCAGGCGTACGCGTACAAGTAAGTTTTAGGCCTGTAAACACTGGAAAGGCCGGGCAGAACGCAGTTTATGCCCGGCCTTTTCTTTTGGATGAGGGCACTCACAAGCGCACACTTTGTCGTGGCCCGTGGCGTAGTTCTCCTTGGGTCCTGGCTCAGCGCACCTGGGGCGGGAACGCAATCCGGCCCCGGCCGAAGCTAGCTCGGGTCAGGGCCGAAATGCAGGTATCACTTGTGCTTATTTCACCCGCTGCCACACGATGACGATTTTGGTTCCTTCCGGCCGCGTGAAGGTTTCCCGCATCCGGTCGCCCTCCACGACCATTTGGAGTTGCTGGCGGGTGCGTACGCTCCCAACCCAATTGGGGAAAGTCGCGCCCGCGACTCGGTTGCCGCTGAAGTTCCCGTTTTCGTCCACGGTGTAGGTGCCGAACAGGCCAATGCTGCTCCTCATGGCGGCCTGGTTTTCCGGCGCCGTGCCCTGGCCGCGCTCGTCGGATGCGAATTTAGGAATGGCGGAATCGGTCATCACTTCCACGAAGTGCAGGTCGGCGGTGAACACGAGCAGGCTGCTGGGCGCGGCGCCGTAGGCGGGCCGGTTCTGGCCGTCCGGGTCAATCTGGGCCGACACCATGCGCCAGGTGCCGGCCACGTTGTTTGGGCGGGTTTCCGGTTGGTCGGTTTGGGTTTGGTCGCAGGCGGCCGTGGCAAAGGCCAAGCCGGCCCCGAATAGCATTCGTTGCAGGTAAATTGACATCGTGATGGGGTTTATTCGTCAGAAAAACCCGGCCGCCACCGGCCGAGCGCCCCCCGGAGGGCTGTTCAGTCGTCTGCCTCCGTGGAGAAAGCCACGGCCTGCTGCGCATCGAGGGCAGCCAGGCGCTCGACCAGGGCCGCCCGGATTTTAGCGTAGGCCGCGCGCCCGAGCGTGAGCCGCCGCGGGGCCGGGCTCTGGTCGGCAGAATGAAGCATGGCGTCCACCATTTTGACCGGGTCGCCGGTCACGGCAAAGCTGCCGTCACTCACGCCGCGCCGAACGTCGCCGGCGGGCGTGGCTTCGTACTCGGGAAGGGGGGTAGCGTGGACCAGCCCGCCGCCGAAGCTGGTTTTGGCCGGGCCGGGCTCGACCAACGTAAACTCGATGCCGAAGGGCGCGACTTCCTGGGCCACGGCCTCCACGTAGCCCTCGATGCCCCACTTGCTGGCGTGGTAGTAGCCGAAATTGGGGTAGGCAATCTGCCCGCCCTCCGACGAGATTTGCAGCACCCGCCCGCCGCCCTGGGCCCGTAAGTGGGGCAGCGCGGCCCGGATGACCTGCATGGAGCCCAGCAGGTTGGTGTCCAGCTGCTGCCGGATTTGGTCGTCGCTGGCTTCTTCGCCCGCCCCGAATAGGGCGTAGGCCGCGTTGCTGACCACGACGTCGATGCGGCCCAGGTCGGCGAAAGCCTGGTCGATTACCCGGCGCACGGCCGCGGCATCGGTCACGTCCAACGCCGCAATCCAGAGCTGGTTGCCGTGCTGCGCTTGCAGGTCATTGAGCGCCTCGGGCTGGCGTAGCGTGGCGGCGACCCGGTCGCCGCGGGCCAAGAGTTTTTCGGTTAGTAGTCGGCCGAAGCCGGACGAGGTGCCGGTGATGAACCAGGTTTGCATAAGCGCAGGAAATAAGTACGCCGCAAAGGTCCGGGCGCCGGGCAGGGTTCAGCTAACGCCAGGCAAACCAATGCTGTCGTCAATCAAACTTCCCGGAGCGAGGAGGGCGTGCAGCCCGCCACCCGCCGGAACAGCTGGGCGAAGTGCGTGGGCTCGTCGAAGCCCAGGCAGTAGCCGATGCGGCTGATGGGCCAGTCGGTGTGCAGCAGCAGGGTGCGGGCTTCCTGGCCCAGGCGCTCGGCCAACAGCCGGGTGGTGGTTTTGCCGGTGGCCGCCTTCAGCACCCGGTTAAGGTAGTTGACGTGCACGGCCAGGCGGTCGGCGAAGTCGGCCGGGGTGCGCAGCTCCAGGCGGCGGGCCGGGGTGACGAGGGGGTATTGGCGGGCCAGCAGGGTGTGGAACGCGGCGACCAGGCGCTCCGGGCCGCTGATGGCGCGCAATTCGTCCAAGGGCGCCAGTTTCAGGGCCCCGTGGATGCAGGTCATCAGGTAATGGTACAGCAGCTCGTCCTTGGCGGGGTAGTCGGAATCCTGCTCGGCCAGCATCTGCTCGAACAGGCGGCGGAACTGGGCGTGCTGGGCGGACGTGAGGCGGAAAAAGCCCGGCCGGTCGGGCGCGAACACGGGCCAGTCGGCGGGCCGCACGAGCGGGAGGGCGGGCACAAAGCTTTCCGTAAACACGCAGCAGTGCCCCCGGCAGGTGGCCGCGTCGGGCAGTTCCCAGGTGTAGGGC
>CAXUEM010000304.1:0-796 GCA_964249885.1 uncultured Hymenobacter sp.
CCGTGCCGGTTTGCAGCAGCCCGGCCGTGCCGCCGCCCACCAAGATGCCCAGCGACCAGCGCAGGGCCGGGTCCAGCTCGGGCAGGCTGGCGGTCATCAGCAGGGTGCCGGCCACGAAGGAGGCGGGCGTGGTGAGGGTGTCGAGCAGGTTGTCGACGGCGGGTAGGTAGTAGCCGGCCATTTCGGCCAGCGTGGCGGTGGCCAGCGTGAGCAGCGCCGGCCAGGAGCCCAGCCCGGCAAAGCCCGGCGAGGGCGCCAGCCACCCGGCGCGGTAGGCCACGCTGGCCGCCAGCAGGGGCACAAACACCCGAAAGCCGCTGCACGCGGCCAAGCCCAGGCCCAAAGCCCCGGCGCTGATGAGTTGGAAGGTGGAGGCGTCGGGCATAGGAATGTGAAAAGCGAGGACTGCGCCTTATACGGCTGTTCAGCAAGTTACCGCGGAGGTGCGCCAAGGTTGCGCCAAGGTGCGCCAAGGTGCGCGGAGGTGCGCGGAGAGTTCGGCGCGGTAGTACTGGCCATACCTTTGTGCTATGTCTGCTACGCCTTTTGCTACCTCTGAATCCAGCCCCGACCTCGAAGCCCGTATTCGCCGCAAGCTGCTCCGCCAGCACTTTATGCACCTGATTGGCGCTGATTTAACCAGCATTCAGCCCGGTCGCGTCGAGGCAGAGCTAGCGCTGGGGCAGCAGCACCAGCAGCAGCGCGGCTTCGCCCACGGCGGATTGGTGGCTACGATGGCTGATTTGGCGGCCGGCTTCGCGGGCGTGACGCTGCTGCCCGACGACCACGGCCTGGT
>CAXUEM010000304.1:806-4257 GCA_964249885.1 uncultured Hymenobacter sp.
GGTGACGGCCGAGCTGAAAGTGTCGTACCTGAACCCCGGCGTGGGCGCGCACATCCGGGCCGTGGGCTGGGTGCTGAAAGCCGGCCGCCGCCTGCACTTCTGCGAGGCCGAGGTGTGGTGCGACGAGGTGCTCATCGCCAAAGCCACGGCCACCATGGCCGTGATTGAGCCACAGGTATAAAATCAACTCATGCTCTCCGTCCGCACCCCATCCGTCCGCGACTACTTCCCGTTTGAGCCCACCGAAGACCAGGCCGAGCTGTTCCGGCAACTCGACGTGTTTCTGGCCGACCAGCTGCCGGGGCGCAAGGCCTTCGTGCTGCGCGGCTACGCCGGCACCGGCAAAACCACGGTGGTCAGCGCCCTGGTGCAGTGGCTGCACCGGCTGGGCCGCAAGTACACCCTGCTGGCGCCGACGGGGCGCGCGGCGAAGGTGATGAGCGCCTACGCGGGTGTGCCGGCCAGCACCATCCACAAGAAAATCTACCGCCAGACCTCGGGCTCGCCTTCGGAGCGGCTCTCGTTTCTGCGCCAGCCCAACCGCACCGACCAGACGCTCTACATCGTGGACGAGGCCTCGATGATATCGGACGAGAAGGCCTTTGGTGAAAACGGCCTGCTCGATGACCTGATGGGCTACGTGTTCGAGAAGCCCCTGAACCGCCTGCTGCTCATCGGCGACACGGCCCAGCTGCCGCCGGTGGGCCAGCTGCTGAGCCCGGCTCTGGACCCGGAAGGACTGGCCGGCCGCTTCCGGGCCGAAGTAGGCACCGTGGAGCTGCGCCAGGTGATGCGCCAGGCCGCGGCCAGCGGCATTCTCACCAACGCCACCGAGCTGCGCGAGGAATTGCGCGAGGAAAATCCGGAAATCCGCCTGCACACCAAGGGCTTCGGCGACATCTACAAGATGGGCGGCGACAAGCTGGAAGACGGCCTGCGCTGGGCCTACAAGAACTACGGGCACGAAAACACGACCATCATCTGCCGCTCGAACCGCAACGCGAATCAGTACAACCAGCTCATTCGCAGAGTGTTGTTTGAGGCCGAGGAGGAAATTGAGGCCGGCGACTACATCATGGTGGTGCGCAACAACTACTTCTGGCTGCCTAAGGACTCGGAAATCGGGTTTCTGGCCAACGGCGACTTTCTGCAGGTGCTGAAAATCGTGCGCCGACAGGAGGAATTCGGTTGCCGCTTCGCCGACGCGCGGGTGCGCCTCGTGGACTACCCCGACGAGCCCGAGCTGGAAGTCAAGCTCCTGCTCGACACCCTGCACACCGAAAGCCCGGCCCTGCCCTCAGACCGCAACAACGCGCTCTACCAGGCCGTGAGCGAGGACTACATGCACCTGAAAACCAAGGGCGAGCGGTACAAGGAAATGCGCAAGGACCCGTTTCTGAACGCGCTGCAAATTAAGTTTGCCTACGCCCTGACCTGCCACAAGGCCCAGGGCGGGCAGTGGCAGGCCGTGTTCGTCGACCACGGCTTTCTCAAGCCCGACGAGCCGCTCTCGGGCGAGTTTGCGCGCTGGCTCTACACGGCCATCACGCGGGCCTCGGAGCGGCTTTTCCTGCTGAACTTTCAGCCAAAATTGCTGGGCGAAAAGGCGGACGACGACGAGGAAAGCGCGTAACTTGCCTTCCCGGGCCGCGGCCGGCAGCTGGCAAAGACATACCGATTTCGGAATCTTCTCGGGCCCTCAGCGGTTAGAGCGGCACCCAAAACCGGCGGAACCCGCCGGGCGGCCGCGGGCCGTAGTCTGGCCGGGCATTTGCTGAGCCGCGCGGCGAGCGACAAACTTCTGTACCTTCACTTCTCTAACCTCTATTTCCCGATGAAAAAAGTACTTCTGCTGGCCCTGGGCCTCAGCATGGCGGGCCTCGGCGCCGCCCAGGCTCAGAATTCGGCCTCGGCCGCGGGTGCCGCCGGCACCGCCAAAGTAGCGGGCCCCCAGCTTCAGATTGACCAGCCCAAGTACGACTTCACCTCCGTGGTGCAGGGCGGCGTGGTCAACCACACGTTCAAGTTCAAGAACGTGGGCACGGCCCCGCTTATCGTGTCCAACATCGGCGTGAGCTGCGGCTGCACCACCCCGGAGTGGACCCAGACGCCGGTGCTGCCCGGCAAAACCGGCACCATCACGGCGCACTTCAACTCGTCGGGCAAAATCGGCATGCAAAACAAGGTGCTGACCATTGAGTCGAACTCAGTGGGCGGCCCGGCCACGGTGGCCTTGGTGGGCGAGGTGAAAGAGCCCGGCGAAACCACCACGGCCGAAGCCAGCACCACGATGTCGGAGGCGGGCAAGCAGAAAAACAGCCTCAACGGCTCTAAAATCAAAGCCAAGAAAAAGCGCAGCTAGTACTGCGCTTTCTAAAGTTTCTGACACAAAAAGGCGACCTGCAGCGGCAGGTCGCCTTTTTGTTTGCGCTACCCCCTGCTGGCGGGCCAAAACCGGTATCCGGGGCCGGCCAGCAGGGGGTACGGCCACGCCTAGAGCTGGCGCGCGGCCAGCGCCAGGCTCACCCAGCCGGCCAGCAGCAGCAGGCCGCCCACCGGCGCCACCGCCCCCAGCTTGGTGATGCCTGTGAAGCACAGCAGATACAAGGAGCCGCTGAACAGCAGCACGCCGCCCAGCCACAGCCCGCCGGTGAGGCCCAGGCCGCGCAGCTCGGGGCGCAGGGCCCACAGCACGGCGATGCCCAGCAGGGCCAGGGCGTGGTAGAACTGGTAGCGCACGGCCGTCTCGAAGGTGTCGAAGCGACCGCTGGCTTCCAGCATTTTGCGCAGCGAGTGCGCCCCAAAGGCACCGATGGCCACGCCCAGCCCGCCCAGCAGGGCCGCGAGCTGCAGAAGAAGTCGGGGAGTCATGAAGAGAGTTATGAGTTGAGAGTTAAAAGTTAAACAGAACGTCATGCTGAGCGAAGGCGCAGCCGTAGTCGAAGCATCTCTACCGCTGACTAATTCAATCGTCAGGCGTCATTGATTACTCAGCGGTAGAGATGCTTCGGCTGCGCTCAGCATGACGTTTTGTTTAACTTATTCAATATTTGTTAATTGGCCTCCGGGCTGACTGCCGACCGGGCGCCGAAAATGGCGCTGCCGACGCGCACGAGGGTGCTGCCTTCCTGCAGGGCCAGCTGGTAGTCGCCGCTCATGCCCATGGATATTTCCCGAAAGTCGGCGTCGGTGGGGAAATAAGTGGCTTTTAGGTGCTGAAAGTGGGCGCGCAGGGTTTGGAATTCCTGGCGCAGCTGGGTTTCATCGTCGGTGAAGGTGGCCACGCCCATCACGCCGCGCAGGCGCACGTAGCGCAGGTTTTGGAATTCCGGGGCGGCCAGCAGGGCCTCGGCTTCGGAGAGGCTCAGGCCGGTTTTGGTTTCCTCGCGGGCAATGTGAAACTGCAGCAGGCCGTTGATGATGCGCTGATGTTTGGCCGCCTGCTTCTCGA
>CAXUEM010000305.1:0-1129 GCA_964249885.1 uncultured Hymenobacter sp.
GCCCGTGGGCGCGCCCCACGCCGGAGTTGCCCACCCCGCCAAAGGGCAGGTCGGGGTGGGCTAGGTGCATGATGGTTTCGTTGACGGCCGCGCCGCCGGCCGGAATGGCGCCCAGCAGCAGCTCGCGGTTGGCCGCGCTACGGGTGAAGAAGTATTCGGCCAGCGGCGGCAGCCGGGCGTTGATGTAGGCCACGGCCTCGGGCAGCTGCCCGAAGGTGAGCACTGGCAGCAGGGGCCCGAAAATTTCTTCCTTCAGCAGCCGGGCCGTGGCGGGCACGTCGGCGAGGATGGTGGGCTCGATGTAGGAGTCGGCCTCTACCACCGCGCCGCCGCGCACCAGCGTGGCGCCCTGGGTTTGGGCGTCTTCCAGCAAAGAGGCCAGGCGCCGGAAGTGGTGGCCATTGACAATGCGCGCAAATGAGTCGGAAGCCTGAATGCCGGCGCCGGCCGGGTTGTAGAGGCGCTCAATCACCTGCTGCATCTCGGCCAGCAGGGCATCGCGAGCGTCTTCCTGCACCAGCACGTAGTCGGGCGCCACGCAGGTCTGGCCGGCGTTAATGAACTTGCCCCACACGATTTTTTCGGCCGCGTCGCGCAGGTCGGCGGTGGCGTCCACCACGGCGGGGCTTTTGCCGCCCAGTTCCAGCGTGAGGCCGCAGAGGTGCTCGGCGGCGGCGCGCATCACGATTTTGCCCACCTCCGGCGAGCCCGTGAAGAAGATGTGGTTCCAGGGCAGGCGCAGCAGCTCGGCGGCCACGTCCTTGTCGCCTTCTATCACCAGCACCTCATTCTCGGGGAAAACCTCCCGCGCCATCCGGCTGAGCAGCGCCGCCGTGCGCGGCGTCATCTCCGAGGGCTTGATGACGCAGCAGTTGCCCGCCGCCAGGGCCGACACCAGCGGGTCGACGGCCAGGTAGAAGGGGTAGTTCCAGGGCGCCATAATCAGGGCCACGCCCTTGGCCTCGACCTGCACCCAGCTGCGCGTGCCCAGCAGCGAGAGCGGCGTGCTCACCGGGCGCGGGCGCATCCAGCTTTTCAGGTTTTTCAGGGCGTGGCTCACGGCCGTGAGCGAGGTCCGGATTTCGGTCAGGTCCGACTCGACGGCGGGCTTGCGGAAGTCGGCATACAG
>CAXUEM010000305.1:1139-4253 GCA_964249885.1 uncultured Hymenobacter sp.
CAACGCGGCCGGGGGGGCGGCGGGGGGGGGGGGCCCCCCCCCCCCCCCCCCGCGGCCCCCGCCGCGGGCGGCGGGCCTCCGCATCTTCGGCGCGCAGCACCGGCACCCGCGCCCGCAGGGCATCGAACTGCGCCTGGTACCGATTGGGAGCTGCGGGGACCGCCGGAGTACCGACGGGGACGGCGGGGGGCGCTACGGGCACAGCAGGGGCAGCTGGATTCGAAGCAAGCATACGCGAGAGCAAAGCAGGGGAAAGTGCGGGCCCACCAGCCTGGTGGCCTGCTGCGGGAAGATAGCAATTTTGCCAGGAGCCGCGGCCCAATTACGACTAGGCCGAAGAACAGAAACGCCCCGCTTCGGGGAAGCGGGGCGTGCTGGTGCAGTTGCGCGAACAGCTTGGGCGCGGCTAGTCTTTCACTTTGCGCTCGCCGTCGTCGCCGTCGGTTTTCACTTTCACGCCGTTGGCGTACTTCACTTTGCGGTCGCCGTCCTTGTCAATCTTGACGGTGGTGCCGTTGCTGTACTCAATCTTGGTTTCGCGGCCGTCCTTTTCGTATTTCACGATGCGCGGGCCGCGGCGGGTCGCGGCGGGCCGGGCTCCCGACGAGGCCGAGCCGGCCGTGGTCGTGGCGGTGTAAGGCCCGTCGAAGTAGCCGAAGCGGCCGCTTTCGTAGGTGCGCACCATCACGGGGTTGGGCAGCAGCTGGCGAATTTCGCGGTCGGTTTCATCGTTCACGTCGCGCAGGGCGGCGTAGCGGCCCACAGTGTCGGCCGCGTAGCGCGTGTCCAGCTCGGCCAGGCGCTGGCGACGGACGTAGTAAGCATTTTCGAGGCGGCGGCGGGTGGGCTGGTCGGTGAGCTGGAGGTCATCGGCGACCCGGGCGGCGAGGCGGCGGGCATCATCGCGCAGGGCGATGGTGTCGGTTGTCGTCGTGGTGGTAGTCGTTGTGGTCGTTACGGCAGTGCCATCGGCGGCGGCACCGGTGGTTCCCTCTTCGGTTTTCTTATACTCCGAGCAAGAGGCCAGCAAGAGGCCGGCAGCGCCGAGCGTAAGCAAGAAAGAAGATTTCATGAGCTTGATTTTCAAGTAAACAATTATAAAAACCAGCCGCTGGGGCGGCGGGCTTGCGTCCAGTACGGTGGAGCTTAGCCCCTGGTTGCTACTAGCTCAGGCATTCACCACGGCGCCGCCGTTGGGGTGCAGGGTCTGCCCGGTGAAGTACGAGGCGTCCTCGGAGGCCAGAAACACGTAGGCCGGCGCGCACTCCGAGGGCTGCCCGGCGCGGCCCAGGGGCGTGTCGCGGCCGAAGGTGGCCACCTGCAGGCGCCCGGCGGTGCTCGGGATGAAGGGCGTCCAGATGGGCCCCGGCGCCACCGAGTTTACCCGAATGCCCTTGCCGGCCAGCTGCAGGGCCAGCCCGCGGGTGAAGGCCGTGATGGCGCCCTTGGTCGAGGTGTAGTCGACCAGTTGGTCGTGGCCCCGGAAGGCATTCACCGATGAGGTATTGATGATGCTGTCGCCTTCCTTCAGGTGCTCCAGCGCGGCCTTCGTGACCCGGAAAAACGAGAGGATGTTCAGCTGAAACGAGCTTTCCAGCTCCTCGTCCGGAATTTCGGTGATGGAGTCGTGCCAGTGCTGCTCGGCGGCGTTGTTCACCACAATGTTCAGCCCGCCGAGCTCGGCCACGGTGCGGCGCACGATTTCGGCGCAGAAAGCCGGCTCGCGCAGGTCGCCGGGCAAAAGCACGCAGCGGCGGCCTTCGGCCTCGACTAGGCGGCGCACCTCGTCGGCATCGCCTTGCTCGGTGGGCGTGTACACGATGGCTACGTCGGCGCCTTCGCGGGCGAAGTGCACGGCCACGGCCCGTCCGATGCCGGAGTCGCCGCCCGTGATGAGGGCTTTTTTGTCGAAGAGCTTGTCGGCCCCTTTGTAACCCAGGCGGATGTACTCGGGCCGGGGCGTCATCTCGCTTTCCAGGCCGGGCTGCTGGTCCTGGTGCTGGGGCGGAAAAATGGTGGGTTTGTCGGACATAGGTTTTGGGAGTTAGGAGTTTTAGGTGGAGAGGTCAGCGGCCGTTTACGGGCCGGCGGCGGGCGTGGCTGCCAGGGCTGAGCTTGCCCGCGCCGTATCTTCGCTTCCTTCGCTTCGGCGCGGCGCGGGTGCGCGGCGGGCTGAGCTGCTCTCACTTCTGCCCCGCTGGCTTATGCCCCCTGCTGCCTCCGTCCGACTCAATAAATACATCAGCGAAAGCGGCTTATGCTCGCGCCGCGAGGCCGACCGCCACATTGCCGAAGGCCGGGTGCTGCTCAACGGCCAGCCCGCCCGCATGGGCGACCAGGTGAGCCCGCGCGACAAGGTGAGCGTGAACGGCCACCTGCTGGAGCCGCGCCAGGCCGAGGACGCCGTGTACCTGGCCTTCAACAAGCCGGTGGGCATCACCAGCACCACCGAGCCAAGCGTGCTGGGCAACATCGTGCGCTACATCAACCACGCGGCGCGCATTTTCCCCATCGGCCGGCTCGACAAGGACTCACAGGGCCTGATTTTCCTGACCAGCGACGGCAACATCGTAAACAAGATTCTGCGCGCCGGCAACCAGCACGAAAAGGAATACATCGTCACCGTGAACCGCCCGCTCACCGACCAGATGCTGGAGCAGATGGCCCAGGGCGTGCCCATGCTGGGCGTGGTGACGAAGAAGTGCGTGGTAAAAAAGGAAACGCCCTTCATCTTTCGCGTCACGCTGGTGCAGGGCCTCAACCGCCAGATTCGGCGCATGGTGGAGCACTTCGGCTACGAGGTCGTCAAGCTGGAGCGTGTGCGCATTATGAACGTGATTTTGAAGGGCCTGAACGTGGGCGACTGGCGCGAGCTGACTCACGCCGAGCTAACCGGCATCATGCGCATGGTCGAGAAATCCAGCGGCACCGAGGAAGCCTCCGGCGGGCGGCGCAACGCCAAAAAGGCGGCCGGGCCCGCCTCAGAAGCTGCGGCCGCCGCGCCCCGGAAAACCACGCCCGGCAAAACCGCCAGCGGCGGGCACCGCAAGCCCGGCCCGCCCTCGCCGCACAACCCCTCGGGCACCGGCTGGTGGGGCCCCCGCCCCGAAAAAG
>CAXUEM010000306.1:0-4245 GCA_964249885.1 uncultured Hymenobacter sp.
ATCCTACCCGACCCGAGCGGCAAATTCGCCTTCGCCGTCGATTTGGGTACCGACGAGGTGATTGGCTACGAGCTGGATGCCGCCCAAAATCAGCTCCGGCGCCGGCCGGAGCCCGCGTTTCGGGCGCGGCCGGGCGCCGGGCCGCGCCATCTTGTGTTTCACCCCGAAGGCCGGCTGGCCTACCTGCTCAATGAGCTGAACTCGACAGTGACCGCGCTGGCCTACGACGCGACCGGCCGCTTCCGCGAGCTGCAAACACTTTCGACCCTGCCAGCCGGGTACGCCGACAAGAATTCCGGCGCCGACGTGCACGTCTCGCCCGACGGCCGCTTTCTCTACACCTCCAACCGCGGCCACAACAGCATTGCCGTGTTTGCCATTGATGCCCTGCGCGGCACGCTCAGCCCGGTGCAGCACATGAGCACCCAGGGGCAAACGCCCCGCAACTTCAGCCTGGACCCGGCCGGCCGCCTGCTGCTGGTGGCCAATCAGAACTCGGGCTCCCTCGTCAGTTTTCGGGTGGACGGGCAGACGGGCCGGCTGACTGCTACCGGGCACTCGGCCGAGGTGCCCTCGCCGATGTTTGTGCAGGTGGTAGCGGATTTTACGGGGCGGTGAAGCTTATAAAACTGCCTTAAGGCAACTTGTATAGGTAATTTTCTACTTGTTGGTGAAACAGATTGAAGGTTGGAGAGCGGTTAGCTAACCACTTTACTCGCAAATCTTTTGTCAGTTCTTGTACAATTTCTTTTCGCCGTGATGAAGCAAGCAAATTGCCATTATAAACCATGTCCTGTGCGGCTTTGTTAGATAAAGATTCCAGCGGCAGCCAGTCGTGCTTATTCTCCTTCACATACAGCACCCAATGCTCGATGCACTGCATAGGTAGCATCAGTAAACTCCGAGAATGTAAGGAGACTGGAATTTCTTTTTGTAGCACTGCTAACCGATGTGCGTAAGCGTCGGCGCTGTCCGAATCGAGGTCTCGACCGATAAAGAGACAATTAAGCCCAAACCGCGACAACCCAAATCCTTGTTCGGCTGCAATACGAACTCCTCGGTCTACTCCCCGCTTATCGTCCCCTTGAAATTGCTGATTGAATTGAGTGCTTGCCCGAAACTGTAACTGCTGTGGTTTGTACGTCTTGTTTAGCGCATGTAAATAGTTTTCCAGAAACACGCGCTGCGCGGAGTCTTCCCCGAAGAAGCCGTAAATCAAAGTTCGCATTACAAATTGTTCAAAGGAACACCACCTAAAAATCCCGAAACCCAATACTCCCCCAAAGAATCATTGTACGCGATAGGCGCTAAGCCATTTTGGGCGAGTTCAGCGTTCGTTTCCTTGATAAGCTCGTCCGCATTGCGAATCAGTGTTTCTCCGGTTTCTGGGTTGCGGTCGAATATGGAGATGCACTCTGGAATATCCTTGAAATGGTCCACCACATACGGGCTGTGCGAGGTCAGAATAATCTGAATGTCGCGCAGCCGGGCCAGCTCAAAAATAAAATCCATCACCTCCCGGATGCGGCGCGGATGAATGCCTTTCTCCGGCTCTTCCAGCAGCAGCAGCTTCGGCGGGTCCGGCTGATGCACGATGCAGAGCAGGGCCAGGAAGTAGAGGACGCCTTCGGAGACTTCTTCGGCCCAGTAGCCTACGTCGTTTTGGTCTGACAATCTCAATCGAAAAGAACTCGCTGAGTCAGGGTTTAACGGAATCGAAACTCGCGTTAATGTACCAACACAACGAGCGAAATCCGCTTCTAATTCATCATATCGATTCCTATAGTTTTCTTTCAGATTATGAATAAAAGAGAGAAGGTTAGCTCCATCTTCTTCCAAAAATCGAGCTGGATTGATTTGTGAAGTAAGCACGAACCGTGCTGGGTCAGGTTTTTGAATACGAGTATCAGTAAAGAATTCTCTTAATAAAATAACGCCAGCAACATGCGCATCGTGACCCTGATAAGTTCGTCCCTCAAACTCTGCTTCGTCAGATTCTGCTATGTCTAGTGCCTCATTAAATTCTAAATCTGTTTCGCTTTTAACGTAAGTATGCTGAAATTTTGCGGCAGAGTTTTCTCTTACATTTCGGAACACTAAATTGAATCTTATAGCGTCAAATAGTCTAGGTTTGCCGGTATTAATACCTCGATTCGCCATTTTGTCAAAATCTTGAGGCGAGTAACGAGTTGCTGGCCTAGTAGCTAATTGTCCAGCTAAGAATTTTATCCCCTTCAGAAAATTCGACTTCCCCGAGTTGTTCGGTCCGATAAATAAATTCACTTGCCCCAGCTTCACCGAGGCGTCGCGGATGCTGCGGAAATTCTGGATGCGGAGGGAGGTGAGCATAAGGGCGAAGGTAGGCGGCAGAAGAACTACCCCAGCAGCTCCTCAATGTCCTCGCGCGTGAGGTGCTTCATCACGGCCTCGTCGGTGGCAATGAGCTCGCTGACCAGGGCCAGCTTGCGGCGCTGCAGGGCCAGGATTTTCTCCTCCACCGAGTCCTGGGTGATAAACTTGTAGGTGAACACCGGGCGCTGCTGGCCGATGCGGTGGGCGCGGTCCACGGCCTGGGCTTCCACGGCGGGGTTCCACCAGGGGTCGAGGATGAACACGTAGTCGGCGGCGGTGAGGTTGAGGCCCACGCCGCCGGCCTTGAGGCTGATGAGAAAGATGCGCAGCTCCTCGGTTTCCTGAAACCGGGCCACTTCGGCGGCGCGGTCGCGGGTGCTGCCGTCGAGGTAGGCATAGTCGATTTCGCGCTCGTCGAGGGCGGCGCGCACTAGTTCCAGGTGCTTGACGAACTGACTGAACACGAGCACCTTGTGGCCTTCGGCAATAACCGAGCGCAGCATGCGCAGCACCTCGCGCAGCTTGCCCGATTCGCCCTCGTAGTTGGGGTCAGCCAGCCGGGGGTGGTTGGCCATCTGGCGCAGGCGCGTCAGGCCCTGCAGCAGCAGCAGCTGGGTGTTGGGCACGGCGGCGCCATTGGCACCCCCGGCTGGACCTGCCCCGGCGGGCTGCCCCGCCACGCCGCTGGCGCCGGCTGCCGCATCGAAGGAGCTGAGAATCTGGTTGCGGTAGAAGCTCTTGGTTTCCTCGTAGCGGTGGGCCTGCTCCTCGGTCATGGGGCAGTAGCTAAGCTGCTCGGTTTTGGCCGGCAAATCCTGCGCGACCTGGGCCTTGTGGCGGCGCAGAATGAAGGGCTTGATGAGCGCGTGCAGGCGGCGGGTGCGCCCTTCGTCCTGGTTTTTCTCAATCGGCTTGAGAAACTCCTTGCGAAAAAACGCCTGCGTGCCCAGCAGGCCCGGGTTGATAAACGACATCTGCGACCACAAGTCCATGGTGCTGTTTTCCACCGGCGTGCCCGTCAGAATGAGCCGGTGCCGGGCCCGCAGCTGCCGCACCGCCTGCGAGGTGGTGCTGCTGGGGTTCTTGATGGCCTGCGACTCGTCCAGAATCACGTAGTCAAATGCGTACGAGGCCAGCAAGTCGGTATCCAGCCGCACGATGCCGTAGCTGGTCAGCACCACGTCGTAGTCGGCAAAGCGCGCGATGTCCTTGTCGCGGTAGGTGCCGGTGTAGGCCAGCAGGCGCAGGCCCGGCGTGAACTTCTGGGCTTCCTGAAACCAGTTGTAAACCAGCGAGGTAGGCAGCACCAGCAGGGTAGCGGCGCCCTGGGCCGCCCCGCTCTCGGCCCGCTGCTGCAGCATCACCAGCGTCTGCACCGACTTGCCCAGGCCCATGTCGTCAGCCAGGCAGCCGCCGAACTGGTAGTCCTGCACGAAGCGCAGCCAGTTGTAGCCGGCTTTTTGGTACGGGCGCAACTCGCCGCGGAAGCCGGCCGGCAGCGGGCGGTCCTCGACTTCGGCAAAGTCGCGCAGCTTTTCCAGCTGCCGGCTCAGGCGCACGGTGGCCAGCTCGCCGCTCTGCAAATCGGCCACCAGGGCCAGGTGGTGGCGGCGCAGGCGCATCTCGGGGCCGGAGTCTTCCGAGAAGGCGAACAGCTCCAGATAATCTGTGAACCACTCCTCCGGGATGATGGCCACCTGCCCGTTGGGCAGGCGGTACTCGCGGCGGCGCTGCAGGATGTACGGTCTTAGACGACTAAACGGCACCTCAAACTCGCCGAAGCGCACGGTGCCGCGCACGTCAAACCAGTCGCCGGCCTCCGAGATGCCCACCTGCACCGACACGGGGCCGATAAAATAGTTTTTGGCGGCCGTAGAGGCCGCTTCTACGGTG
>CAXUEM010000307.1:0-4240 GCA_964249885.1 uncultured Hymenobacter sp.
GTACTGGTAGTGGCCGGTCACGTATTCGCGCAGGGCGGCGTCGGCTTTGAGGGCCATCTTGGCCGCGTAGTCTTCAGGCATCTTTTCGTCAGTGAGCAGTTGGCGGTGAGCAGGGAACAGTCAGCAGTGAACAGTCAGATGGTCACGCTGAAGGGCACAGCGCTTCTTTACTGCTAAAGAATTTTATCGTTGTTTTGAATTTGTTGAGCGCGCGATAAAAAGCTTTGCTCCATTCCAAATAACGTTTCACTGCTACTTGTTCCCTGTTCCCTGCTCCCTGCGCACTATAAAACGCTCGCAGGGCCGCGCCGGCCCGCGCCACATCGGCAAAGGAGTTATAGAGCGGCACGGGCGCTAGGCGGATGACGTTGGGCTCGCGCCAGTCGGCAATGACGCCCTGCGCGGCCAGGTAGTCGAACAGCTCGCGCCCGCGCTCATGCACCAGCACCGAGAGCTGGCAGCCGCGCTGGGCCGGGTCGGCGGGCGTGATGATTTCGAGCGTTTCTTTCGGTAGGTTCAGGGCCTGAATCTGGGCTTCTAAATAGGCCGTGAGCTGCTCGGCTTTGTGCCGCAGAGCCGCCATGCCGCCGGCCTCGTCCACCAGCGCCAGGGCGGCGCGGTGAATGGCCATCGGGAAAATCTGGGCGTTGCTGAGCTGCCAGCCGGCTGCGCCTGGCATGGGCCGAAACCCTTTTTTCATTTGAAACCGGTCGCTTGGGTCGTGGCCCCACCAGCCGGCCAGCCGGGGCAGTTCTTGCAGGCTGCGGTGGGCGTGGCGCTCGTGCACGAACACGCCGGAGGTGCCGCCGGGCCCGGAGTTGAGGTACTTGTAGGAGCACCAGCAGGCGAAATCTACGCCCCAGTCGTGCAGGTGCAGCTCCAGGTTGCCGGCCGCGTGGGCCAAATCGAAGCCTACGGTGGCGCCCACCGCGTGCCCGGCCCGCGTAATAGCCGCCATATCAAAGGCCTGCCCGGTGTAGTAATTCACGCCCCCGATGAGGATGACGGCCAACGACTCGCCTAACTCCCAAATTTTGGCCTCGATGTCCTCGGTGCGCAAGGTGTGCTCGCCGGGCCGGGGCGCCAGCTCCACGATGGCCTGGTCGGGCGTCAGGCCGTGCAAATGCACTTGGCTTTCCAGCGCGTACTGGTCCGAAGGGAAGGCGCCGCCCTCCATCAGCACCTTATAGCGCGTGGCGGTGGGGCGGTAGAAGGAGGTGAGCAGCAGGTGCAGGTTTACCGTCAGCGAGTTCATCACCACCACCTCCAGGGGGCGGGCGCCCACCAGCCGGGCGGTGGCCTCGGTCAGGGTTTCGTGGTAGTGCAGCCAGGGCGAGGTGCCGTGAAAATGGCCCTCCACGCCGTGCTGCTCCCAGCCCCGGAACTCCTGCTCCACGGCCGCCCGCGCCCGGCGCGGCAGCAGCCCCAGCGAGTTGCCGCAGAAGTAGGCGCACTCGCCCCGCCCGTCGGGGTTGGGCGGAATATGAAACTCTGAGCGGAAGCGGGCCAGCGGGTCGGCGGCGTCAAGTTCGGCGGCGATTTTCAAGGGATGAGGAATAATTAACACTGGGTAACGGACTAAGACGAAAAAGCGGGTTTGACTCAGGCCAGCAGGGGGTGCCGGGGTGGGTTACCCCCTGCTGGCATCTCAGACCGGAGCCGCCGTACACTATACAAACCGCTCCCGGGCCAGCCCCAGCCAGTCCAACGCGTTCTGGCCTAACATTCTAGCCTTGAGGTCGTCGGCTAGAGGCAGGGAGCGAATCAGCTGGCCGGGCTCCAGCTCGCCCAGCGGGAAGGGGTAGTCGGTGCCGAGCGTGATTTTATCGGGCCCCAGGGTTTCGACTAGGTACTTCAGCATACGCGGGTCGTGCACCAGCGAGTCGACCCAGAATTTGCCCAGGTACTCGCGCGGGTTGCGCGGGTTGTCGACGGCGCAGAGGTCGGGGCGGACCTGCCAGCCGTGCTCGATGCGGCCGATGGTGCTGGCAAACGAGCCCCCGCCGTGGGCCACGGCCACCCGCAGCCGGGGCAGACGCTCGAGCACCCCGCCGAATATTAGCGAGCACAAGGCCAAGGAGCTTTCGGCCGGCATGCCCACGAGCCAGGGCAGCCAGTATTTGGCCATTTTCTGCTGGCCCATCATGTCCCAGGGATGCACGAACACGCACATGCCCAGCGCCTCGGCCGCCGCGAATACCTCGAATAAGGCTGGCTCGTCGAGGTTCCAGTCGTTGACGTGGGAGCCAATCTGCACGCCGGCCAGGCCGGTTTTCTGGCAGCGCTCCAGCTCCCGCACGGCTAGGTCGGGCGCCTGCAGGGGCAGCGTGCCCAGCCCCACGAAGCGCGTGGGGTACTGCTGCACGATGCCGGCCAGGTGGTCGTTGAGCAGCTGGCTCAGGTCCAGGCAGTCGGCGGCTTTGGCCCAGTAGCTGAACATCACCGGCACGGTGCTCAGCACCTGCACCTGCACGCCGTGCGGGGCGTACTCGCGCAGACGGACCGCTGGGTCCCAACAGTTGTCCTGCACCTCGCGGAAAAACTTGTCGTCCTGCATCATGCGGGCGCAGCAGGGCCGATGATGCTCGAGCCGCACAAACCCGCCGTAGCCGTAGCGCCGGCTCAGGTCGGGCCAGTGCCGGGGCAGGATGTGGGTGTGAATATCAATGGCCAGCATGGGGGCAATGAGCTTTGAGAAAGGCAAAGAACGTCATGCTGAGGAAAGCGAAGCATCTCTGCCGCGTAAGTAATCTAATCGTTGTAGAAGCTGATTAGTCAGCGGTAGACATGCTGCGCTCCATGTAGCATGACGGTCTATTTGTTTCCAGCCAACTGCTCAGCGCCGGCGCCAGAAATTGGCAAAATAAGCTTTGCGCGTGGTGCCGTCCCAGTGGATGATGCCGGCGCTGACCCGTCCCGTGGCCGGAAAAGCCAGCAGCCCCCAATCGTTGAACTGGCCCGGCCCGGCCGCCAGCGGCGGCACCTGCGGCTGGTAACGCCGGCGCGTGGCCCACACCGAGTCGGCCCGGCCGAGGTCGTGATGAATGAAAAGGGCCGGCAAGTACACGTAAGTAGCCGCCCGCGTCGCCATCCTACACTTCCCGGGTCTTCCAGCGGCGGTCATGAAACTGGGCCAGCACCAGCAGGGCCGCCGTAAAAAAAGCACCAACGCCGAGCGCACCGCTTACGAAGCCGCCGCGGGCGCTACCGGCGCGGGCGCCGCCATGTAGGTGCCGCAGTTTCGGCAGGTGCGCAGCTCGTCGTTGGCCCAGAAGGCGTTCATGATGGGCGGCAGCTGGGTCACGATGTCGGTGATTTCGGCAAACTGCTCGTGCAGCTTCGTGCCGCAGTTTTCGCAGTACCACTGGAAGCCGTCCAGCTCGCCGGGCGCGCGGTAGCGCTCCAGCACCAAACCCACCGTGCCGGCCGGGCGCCGCGGCGAGTGCGGCACGCCGGGCGGCAGCAGAAACATCTCGCCGGCTTTTATCTCGATGTCCACTGGCCGGCCGTCCTCGATAATCTTGACCGTCATCGTACCCTCGATTTGCAGAAACAACTCCTCGCCCTCGTCCACGTGGTAGTCTTTGCGCGAGTTCGGCCCGCCCACTATCATCACGATAAAGTCTTTGTTGTCCTTGAACACCTGCTGGTTGCCTACCGGCGGCTTCAGCAAATGGCGGTGCTCGTCTATCCAGGCCTGCAGGTTGAAGGGGCGGGTCATTTTAGTTAAGAATTAAGAGTTAAAAGGTATCAGTTCGAGCTGGGCGCGTAGGGCCGGGAGGCCAATTTCGCATTTTTACCTGCAAGTTCGCCTCAGTTAGTGGCCTGCTGGTTCTGTTTGGTCACTGGGATAGCATTCGGCTCATAACTCTTAACTCATAACTGAAATGGATTTTCTTTCTTATCGCGCCTTAGTGGGCGGCAGCACCCAGGGCATTGGGCGGGCCGTGGCTGAGGCACTGGCCGCGCGGGGCTGCGCCATCACGCTGCTGGCCCGCGACGCGGTCCGGCTGGCCGAAGTAGCCGCCGCGCTGCCCCGTGTGGCCGCCCTTGCGGGGCAGCCCCAGCAGGGGGCGCACGACTTTCTGGTGGCCGATTTCAGCCAGCCCGAGCAGGTGGCGGCCGTGGTGCAGGCGTATCTGACTCAGCCGCAAAACGCCGCCGGCTTTCAGATTTTAATTAATAACACCGGCGGGCCGGCCGGCGGCCCCCTGCTGGCCGCGCCGGCCCAGGCGCTGCG
>CAXUEM010000308.1:0-4239 GCA_964249885.1 uncultured Hymenobacter sp.
CCTTAAAAAAGGAGGGGAGCTTGACGTTCTGACTACGCTGCCACGGCTTTTTTTGCTTCTTTCGGCTTGTGGTTTTTTGCCGAGGCGAAATACGAGTACATCACCGGCACCACGTACAGGGTCAGGCCCGTGGCAATGAGCAGGCCGCCCACCACGCCGATGCCCATGGCCCGGCGCGAGAGGGCGCCCGCGCCCGTGGCCAGGGCAATGGGCAGAATACCGAGAATAGCGCAGAAGCTGGTCATCAGAATGGGCCGGAAGCGGGCCGTGGCGCCTTCCAGCAGGCCTTGCAGGTAGTCCACATTGTCTTTCTCAACGCGCTGGTTGGCAAATTCGACAATCAGAATGCCGTTTTTCGTGACCAGGCCCACCAGCATGATGATGCCAATCTGAGAGAAGATGTTGAGCGTCTGATTGAAGTACCACAGGCTGAGCAGGGCGCCCGACAAGGCCAGCGGCACCGTAATCATAATGATGGCCGGGTCGCGGAAGCTCTCGAACTGGGCGGCCAGAATCAGGTAAATCAGAATCAGGGCCAGGCCGAACGCGAAGAGCAGCGAAGACGAGCTTTCGGCGAAGTCGCGCGAGGTGCCGGCCAGCGCCGTGCTGAAGCTCTCGTCCAGCTGGGCGTCGGCCAGCGTTTGCATGGCCGCGATGCCGTCGCCGAGGGTGCGGCCCGGCGCCAGCGAGGCCGAGAACGTGGCCGCGTCGTAGCGGTTGAAGCGGTAGAGCTGGGGCGGGGTGCTGTTTTCGGTCAGCTTAATCACGTTATCCAGCTGCACGAGCTGGCCCTGGCGGTTTTTCACCGACAGCTGCCGCACGTCGAGCGGGGCGCTGCGGTCTTCGCGGCTCACCTGCCCGATAATCTGGTACTGCTTGCCCTCGCGGATAAAATAGCCGTAGCGCTGCCCGCTCAGGCCGGCCTGCAGGGTCTGGCTGATGTCCTGCACGCTCACACCCAGGGTCTGGGCCTTTTCGCGGTCAATAGTGACGCGCAGCTCAGGCTTATTGAACTTGAGGTTGACGTCGACAAAGGCAAAGGCCGGGTTTTCGCGGGCGGCGGCCAGAAACTTGGGTACGGCGCTGCGCAGCTTCTCAAAGTCCTGGTTCTGAATCACGAACTGCACCGGCAGGCCGCCGCCCCCGCCGCCGATGCTTTGGTCCTGCGACACCGAGGCCCGGGCTGCCGTCAGGCGCTTCACGCCGGCCGTGAGCCGGTCGGCCAGCTGCTGCTGGCTCACGCCCTCGCGCTGGTCGGCGTCAGTCAGCATGACGCGGGCAATGCCGGAGTTGGTGCTGCTGGCCCCGCCGAAACCGGGCGAGGTCACGGTCAGCACGTTGTTCATGTTGCCGCCCACGCTGTCCTTCACCAGCTTGGTGACGTCGGCGATGTAGGCGTCCATGAACTCAAACGAGGCGCCCTCCGGCCCGCTGGCCTGAATGTTAATCCGGTTGCGGTCCTCGACCGGGGCCAACTCGGCGGGTAGGTTTTTGAAGAAGAAAAAGATGCCCGCGCCGGTGGTGAAAATCAAAAGCCAGGCCGCCCAGCGGTTGTCGAGAAAGCTTTGCAGGCTGTTCTGGTAGCCGCGGGTCAGGCGCTCAAAAAACGGCTCGGTCTTGCGGTAAAACCAGTTGTGCGAGTCGCCGCGCTTGAGCAGCTGGGCGCACATCATGGGCGTGAGCGTGAGCGAGACGAAGGCCGAGATAATAACCGAGCCCGCCAGCACCAGCCCAAACTCCCGGAACAGCCGCCCGGTGATGCCCGTCAGGAACACCACCGGCAGGAACACCGCCGCCAGCACCACCGTGGTCGACACCACCGCCAGCAGGATTTCGGCCGAGCCGTGCAGCGCCGCCTCGCGCGGGCTTTCGCCTTCCTCTATCCGGGTGTAAATATTCTCCAGCACCACAATAGCGTCGTCCACTACCAGGCTGATGGCCAGTACGATGGCCAGCAGGGTCAGCACGTTAATCGTGAAGCCCAGCAGGTACATCACGAAGAAGATGCCGATAAGCGACACCGGGATGGCCACCACCGGAATGAGCGTGGCGCGCCAGTCGCGCAGAAACAGAAAAATTACAATCACCACGAGCACAAAGGCCTCGACCAGCGTGTGCTGCACCTCCGATATCGAGGCCCGGATAAACACCGAGTTGTCGAAGCCGGAGCTGAGCTTAAGGTCTTTGGGCAAGTCTTTTTCGTAGATTTTCAGGCGCTTGTTGAACTCATCGGCAATTTCAATCTGGTTCGAGCCCGGCTGCGGCACCACCGACACGCCCACCATGGGCAGGCCGTTGCGGCGCAGCAGGGTCTGGTCGTTTTCGGGGTACAGCTCGGCGTAGCCCACATCCGAGAAGCGCACCAAACTGGTCGGGTCCTGGCGGATGATGAGGTTGTTAAACTCCTGGGTCGAGGCCAGCCGGCCCATGGTGCGCAGGGTGAGCTGGGTGTTCTGGCCCGTTACGGCGCCGCTGGGCAGCTCCACGTTTTCGCGGGCCACGGCCTGCTGCACTTCCAGCGGCGACACGTTCAGGGCGTTGAGTTTCACCGGGTCGAGCCACAGGCGCATGGAGTACTTACGCTCGCCCCACACGCGCACTTCGGATACACCCGGAATGGTCTGCAAACGCTCCTTGAGCACGTTGTTGGCGTAGTCGGTCAGTTCAAGCAAGGTGCGCTTATCTGAACTCAAATACGTGAGGGCAATGGGCTGGGAGTCGGCGTTGGCCTTGCTCACGATGGGCGGGTCCACGTCGCGGGGCAGGCGGCCCTGGGCGCTGGCCACCTTGTCGCGCACGTCGTTGGCGGCGTTGTCGAGGTTGGTTTCCAGCTCAAACTCTACCGTCACGGTGCACTGCCCGTCGCGGCTCACGCTCGTCAGGTTTTTGATGCCCGCAATGCCGTTGATGCTTTCCTCCAGCGGCTCGGTTATCTGGCTCTGAATCACGTCGGCCGAGGCGCCGGTGTAGCGCGCCGTAGCCGTGATGATGGGCGGGTCCACGCTGGGGTACTCGCGTACAGCCAGGCTGCGAAAGCCGATGCCGCCGAAGATGAGGATGAGCAGGCTCATCACAATGGCGAGGACCGGACGGTTGATGCTGGTGCTAGAGAGGCTCATAAGTTATTTCTCGCAGGGTTTCGCAGGGTTAAAGCGCAGGGTTTCGCCGGGCCGTTCTAGCGTGGAAACCCTGCGAAACCCTGCGAGAAACTTTATTTAGTGGCCTTTACCGCATCGCCCGGCTTTAGTTGAAGAATACCCGTGCGCACCACCGAGTCGCCCACGGCCAGCCCGTCGGTTATTTGAATCAGCTTTTCCGAGCGCACCCCGATTTTTACCGGCTGCTTTTCGGCCTTGCCTTTCCGCACCACAAAGACAGTGTAGCCCGCCGCTTCCGGCGTAATAGCCTCGGTGGGTACTTGCAGGGTCTCGGCCGACTCGCCCAGCTGCAGGCTCACCTTCACAAACGCGCCGGGCCGCAGCTCGTCGTTGCTATTCGCAAAGCGGGCCCGCACCGGCAGCGTGCGGCTCACCGGGTCAATCTGCGGGTCCAGGGCGTACACCTGGGCAGTATAGGTTTTGCCGCTGCCCTCGTCCTTAATCAAAACCTGGTCGCCGCGCTTCACGGCCGAGGCATACCGGCCCGGCACCTGAAACGCAACCTTTACCGGCCGCGTCCTGGACAAGGTCGTAATGGCGTCGCCGGGGCTCACGTAGGTGCCCACGGTGGCGGTGCTCAAACCCAGCACCCCGCTGAACGGCGCCCGCACGAAGGTTTTGGCCAGCGTGGCTTGCAGGGCGGCGCGGTCGGCGCGGGCGGCGGCCAGCTGGGCGCTGCTCTGCTCGTATTCCTGGGCGCTGATGTACTCTTTTTCCAGCAGGGTGCGCTGGCGCCGCTCCTGGTCGGCGAAGAGCTTCTGATTGGAGGCCGACTTTTGCAGTTGCGCCTGAATGTCGGCCGCGTTGATGGTGAATAGCAGCTGGCCCTTTCTCACCGGCTGGCCCTCGCGGATGTTGAAGGAGGTGATTTTGCCCGGCACCTCGCTGCGGATGGTCAGGGCCTCCTCGGCCAGCACCGAGCCGGTGGCGGCCACTTCATCGGAGAGGCGCGTGGCGGTTACAACGAACACGGATACCGGCGTTTTTCCGCCTGTGCCCGGGCCAGCAGGGCCTCCCTTGCCGGTGGGGCCGCCTTTGGCGCCCGCGCCGCCGCCACCCGGACCACCTTTCGCATCTTTAC
>CAXUEM010000309.1:0-4230 GCA_964249885.1 uncultured Hymenobacter sp.
GCCCAAGCCGGCGAAGCGCTTGGGGTCAAACTCCGGCGCCGGGCCCAGGCCCAACTCCTCGGTCATGGCTTTTTTCTCGATTTCGCGCTCGATAAGCTTCTCGATTTTCACCACCCGGTCCTGGTCCTGGTCCGAGATAAAGGTGATGGCCGTGCCTTTGGTGGCGGCGCGGGCCGTGCGGCCGATGCGGTGCACGTAGTCCTCCGCCGCGCGCGGGATGTCGTAGTTGACCACCTGGCTCCGCGAGTGGATGTGAATGCCGCGGCTAAGCCCGTCGGTGGCCACCAGAATCGGGAACTGCTTGTTTTTGAAGGCGCGCATAATCTGCTCGCGCTCTTCCTGCGTGCGGTCGGAGCTAATGCCCTGCGCCTCAACACCCAGCTTGTTCACGGCCCGCACGATGCCGCCCACGGCCGCCTTCTGGCTCGTGAACAAGACCATGCTCTGCACGTCCTGGGTTTTGATGATGTGCTCGAGCAGGTGGATTTTCTGGCGGTCGAAGGCCAGGTAAAACTGCTGGTCGATGCCGGCGGCGGGCTTGCTCACGGCCAGCCGGATTTCGTCGGGGCTCTGCAGAATCTGCTGCGAGAAGTCCCGGATTTTGCTCGGCATGGTGGCCGAGAACAGGAGCGTCTGCCGCTGCTTGGGCAGCTGGCGCACGATGTTGAGAATATCATCGGAGAAGCCCATGTCCATCATCTTGTCGGCCTCGTCGAGCACCAGGTACTTAATCTGGTCGAACTTGACGTAGCCCATCTGCAGGTGGGCAATGAGGCGGCCGGGCGTGGCGATGATGATGTCGGCCCCCGAGGTCAGGGCGCGCTTCTGCTGCTCCCAGTTCTCGGATTTGCCGCCGCCGTAAATGGCAATGGAGCTGGCTTCGACGTAGTAGCCGAAGCCCATCACCTGCTCGTCAATCTGGGTGGCCAGCTCGCGGGTGGGCACCAGAATGAGCGTAGTGGTGTGGCCGTGCTTGCCGTGCGAAATCTTGTCCAGCAGGGGCAGCAGGTAGGCGGCGGTTTTGCCGGTGCCGGTCTGGGCGCAGGCAATCAGGTCTTTGCCTTCCAGGATTTTCGGAATGGCCTGCTCCTGGACGGGCGTGGCCTGCTGGTAGTTCATGGCGTCCACGCCGGCCAGCAGGTCGTCGTGGAGGTTGAATTCGTGAAACGTCAAGGTTCAGCGTCGCTAAAAAGGAATAGATGGCTGACCTTGATTTTTGCTCGGCCAGCAAACCGCTTGATTTGCTGGCGAAGATACGGCCGGGCTGCGGTAGCTCAGGCAGAAAGCTGGGGCAAAGCGTGCACCGCCGCCGGCTTGCTTTCCTCGGCCGCCAGCTCCAGCAGCTCAGCCTGCCAGCGCACGTCGTCGGCCGACACGGGGTAGGGCTGCCCGGAGCGCAGGCTCTGGTAAATATCCTCGAACAGCATGAGGTAGTTGGAGCGGTCGGCCGGCTCGGGGCGGGAGTGCAGCTCGCCGGCTTCGTCGGCCCAGGTGAGGCGCCCGGCCAGGCCGGGCTGGGGTAGGGTGAAGTCGGGCGCGGCCGGCGAGTGGCCGGCCAGCAGCAGGGCCTCCTGGCTGTCGGCGCGGGGCTGGTGGTAGGAGCCCCGGGTGCCGTGCAGCATGTAGGCCGGCTGGGCATCGGCCACGAGCAGCCCGCCGGCCACGCGCACAAACAGGTCGTCAGCAAAGGTCAGGTCGAGGCAGAAGTAGTCGTCGACCCGCGAGCCCGGCCGGTAGCAGGCCAGCGTTTTGCGCGCCTGCAGCGGCCGGCCCCAGAGGCTGATAACCTGGTCGAGCACGTGCGGGCCCAGGTCGTGGAGCAGGCCCGCGCCGGGGCCCGGCTTTTCCTTGAATTTCTTGGCGCTGAGCGCGGGCTTGTACCGGTCGAAGCGGAAGGTGGCCTCGAAGAGGCGCCCGAGCTGCCCGCTGGCCACCATGCGGCGCACGGCCAGAAAGTCGGCGTCGTAGCGGCGGTTCTGGTAGGCAAACACCTGGCGGCCCACCTGGGCGGCCAGCGCAAACAGGGCCTGCGCCTCGGCCGCCGTCAGCACCACGGGCTTCTCGACCAGCACGTGCTTGCCCGCGCGGATGGCGGCCGACGCGAGTTGCCGTGGGCGTATTCACCACGATAAGCTCCAGCAGGGGGTCGGCCAGCAGGGCCTCGGTTTCGCTGTAGCTGATGATGCCGGGGTAGTGCTCGGCCGCCTCTTTGCTGTGGCGCTCGACCACTGCCCGCAGCCGAAAGCCCGGATGCGCCACCAGAAAGGGCGCCTGAAAAATGCGGCCCGACATGCCGTAAGCCAGCAGGCCGGTTTCAATCAGTTGAGACACAAGACAGGAAAAGCAGCGGGTGTGGAGGAAGGGGGAGCAAGTAAAGATGTCCAGAAAATCAGGCAAACGTAGCCATTGTCGAGCTTAAAATAATAATTATTAAACTTATTGTTTTCTGAGTGCCATCCGCTCGGAGGGCGAAGCCGCCGGCTCGCGGGCCTGCCGTGCTACCTTGCCGGTCCTATGGCTTCGCTCGACCGTTTCTCTGCCCAGGCCGCCGCCTACGCCCGCTACCGCATCGATTATCCGCCCGCGCTCTACGCCTGGCTGCTGCCCCAGGTGCCGGGCCGCGGCCGGGCCTGGGACTGCGCCACCGGCAATGGGCAGGTGGCCGCCGTGCTGGCCGGGCATTTCCAGCAGGTCGAGGCCACCGACCTGAGCCAGAGCCAGCTGGCCCAGGCCCCCGCGCTGCCCAATGTGCGCTACCAGGCGGCCCCGGCCGAGCACACCCCGTTCCCGGCGCGTCACTTCGACCTCATCACCGTGGCGCAGGCCGTGCACTGGTTTGAGGCGGAGGCCTACCACCGCGAGCTGCGCCGGGTGGCCCGGCCCGGGGCCCTGCTGGCCGAGTGGGGCTACGGCCTGGTGCGCGTCAGCCCGGAAATCGACGCCGTGGTGAACGAGTTCTACGCCCGGACCATGCGCCCGTACTGGGACGCCAACCGCTGGCACCTCGACGACGAGTACGCCCGCATTCCGTTTCCGTTTGACCGGGTGCAGCGCCAGCACTTTGAGGTGCGGCGGCAATGGTCCGTGGGCTGGTTTCTGGACTACCTGCGCACCTGGTCGAGCGTGCAGAAGTTCATCCGCCAGCAGGGGGTAGACCCGGTGGATTTGCTGGCCGAGGTGCTGACGCCGCTTTGGGGGCCGGCCGCGCGGGAGGTGGTGTTTCCGGTTTTTGCGCGCGCCGGGCGCCTGGAAACAAGTTAGCGCCGCCGCAAACGGGCGCGGCCGCAACCGGCGGCGCTACCCCCTGCTGGCCCGCCCGCAGACGCCAAACAGGCCCGCAGGATGAACTCCAAGCAACCTTCGCAGCGTACCCGCTCCCGGCGGCTTTTCTTTCACATAATGACCACGAACCCCGAGCTTCCTTTTGCCGGCCTGCGCGTGCTGGAGCTGGCCGCCGTGCTGGCCGGCCCGCAGGTAGGCCAGTTTTTCGCCGAGCTGGGCGCCGAAGTGCTCAAGATTGAGCCCCCGGCCGGCGACGTTACGCGCAGCTGGCGCACGGCGGCCGAAGCTCATAATGCCGCCCCGGCGGGCACCCCGGCGCCCAGCGTGTCGGCCTATTTCGCGGCCTCGAACTGGGGCAAAACTTCACGGGTGCTCGACTTGCGCACCCCGGCCGGCCAAGCCGAAGTACACGAGCTGGCCGCCCGCGCCGACCTCGTGCTGGCCTCCTACAAGCCCGGCGACGCCGAGAAGCTGCAAGTGGACTATGCCCGCTTGTCGGCCCAAAACCCGCGCCTGATTTACGGCCAAATCACGGGCTACGGCCCCGCCGAACCCCGCGCCGGCTACGACGCCGTGCTGCAGGCCGAGGCCGGCTTCATGCACCTCAACGCTGCCGGCTCCGGCCAGCCGCCCCAGAAAATGCCCGTGGCCCTGATAGACCTGCTGGCCGCCCACCAACTCAAGGAAGGCCTGCTCACGGCCCTGTATCAGCGCGAAAAAACCGGGCGCGGCACCCTGGTGCAGGTTAGCTTGCTCGACAGCGCCCTGGCCAGCCTGGCCAATCAGGCCAGCACGTTTCTAGTCACGGGCCACGACCCGCAGCCGCTGGGCTCGGGCCACCCCGGCATCGTGCCCTACGGCACCGTGTACCGCGCCGCCGACGGGCAGCGCCTGGTGCTGGCCGTGGGCACGGACGCGCAGTTCGGGCAGCTGTGCACGGTGCTGCAG
>CAXUEM010000310.1:0-4198 GCA_964249885.1 uncultured Hymenobacter sp.
TGCCCGAGCCGGATGCCGGGCCGCAGCAGGCAGGCATCGACCAGCGCGGCGGTGCCCTCCACGTTGATGCGCTGCAGGGCCAGCTCGTCCTGCGGCGCGTAGGACACCAGCCCCGCGCAGTGGAAGACATGGGTTATGGCTTCGTCGGCTAGCACGCTGCGCAACAAATCAGTGTCGAGCAAGTCGCCGTTCACCCATTCTACCCCGGGAGCGGCCCCCGCGGAAATGTCTCCCCGGTGCAGGGCGCGCACCGCCAGCCCGCGGGCCCGCAGCTCCCGCAGGAGAAAGGAGCCAATCAGGCCCGTGCCGCCGGTGACAAATACCATCAGTAACTGCAGAAAAAGAACGGCTTGCCGCCCGGAGAGTCGGCCTCAGAAAAACCTGATTATACCTGCTCCACGGCTTCATGCACCGGATTAGGTGAACAGGCGCCGCAGCTTCTGGCCGAGCGTGGGCGCTTTAGAGGCCGTATTGTCTTCGTAATAGCCCATGCCGTAGGCGCCGTAGCCGTAGCCGTAGCCATACCCGTAGCCGTAGGAGCCACTCTGCGCGCTGGCATCATTCAGGATGGTGCACATGCGCGTGAAGTTGTTGCTGCGCATGAGCTTGTTGATGTTCTTGATAAACGCCTTGCGCGAATAGCCCGCCCGCACAATGTAGATAGGAATATCGGCCTTGCGCATCACCAGGATGCCATCGGTCACGAGGCCCACCGGGGGCGTGTCAATGAGCACCACATCGTAGCTTTTGAACAGCTCGGCGACCATGCGGTCGAAGTTGGGGCTGATGATGAGCTCGGAAGGGTTGGGAGGCGTCGGGCCGGCCGGAATGAAGTCCAGCGTCTCGATGCTGGTCTGCTGCAGGCACTCGGCAATGCTGTGGCGGTCAATCAGAATCGTGCTGACGCCCCGCACGTTCTCGGCTCCGAAAGCGAGATTCACCTTGGGCTTGCGCATGTCCAGGTCCAGAATCACCACCCGCTGTCCCGACATCGCGATGATGCCGCCCAGGTTAACCGTCACGAAGGTCTTGCCCTCGCCCGAGATGGTAGAGGTAATCGAAATCAGCCGCCGCTGCTTGCCCGCACTGATGAAGTCAAGGTTGGTTCGGATAGAGCGGATAGCTTCTGAGATGGCCGATTTGGCGCTCTTGTCTACTATGAGGCGCGACACCTCCATCTTCTCCTTATCATACGTTGGGATTACGCCCAGCACCGAGGCACTCGTGTTGCGCTCCAGTTCCCGCACCGTAGTCACGGTGTTGTGCATGAAATAGCGCGCCGCAATCAGGCCCAGGCCCAGCAGCAGGCCCCCGGCTAAGCCAACCGCATATACCAGCAGCCGGTTGGGCGAGATGGGCGCAGTAGGCAGCGAAGCCGGCGAGAGAATCTGAAAGTCGGGAATCGTGCCGGCCATCTGAATCAGAAATTCGACGCGCTTGTCGAACAGATTCAAGTAGGACTTCTCGTACAGGTCCAGCGGGCGTTTGAGGCGCTCAATCTCGGTTTGCTTCTCGGGCAGGCTTTGCAGCAGCGCCGACATCTGCCCGCGCTGCTGGTCGAGCCGGGCCAGTTCCTGTTGCAGCAAGCGCTGGTTCTGCGCCAGGGTGCGCTTGATGTTGCGACGCGTATAATCAAGCTGCTCCTGCAGCAGTTTCACCGCCTCGGTCTTGTCAGTGTAGGCCCGGCCAAGTGCCAGCCTCCGCCACTGCAGATTATTCAGGTCAGTGAGCTGAACGGCTATCTGGGGGTCTTCCAGCGCCGTGAGACCCGGAAAGCTCTGCTCGATAGGCTGCGTTGCGGAGCTCGTAATCTGGTCCTGATTGACTAGCCTGGCTACGTCGCCCAGCAGCTTGAGGCGCTGCTCCAGCTTACGCCGCTCCAGCATGCCTTCCTCCACCTTCGCCCCGATAGTGGTCAGGTCTGACTTGGGGTCGTAGGTTTTGTTTGCCCGGGCAAAATTGCCCAGGTTGCGCTCGGCCACCTGCAGGTTCTGCCGGTTCTCCATCAGTTGCCGGTCCAGAAACTTCAGGCTACTGTCGTTCGAGGCCTTCTTGCGCGCCAGCTTCTCGTTCAGATACACCGTATCGATGTTGTTGACGATGTTGCGCGCCTTGGCCGCGTTATAGTCCGTGAAGCTGATGCCTATTGTGTTGGCGTCGGGGTTCACAATTTCTACCGTCAGGTTCTGGTCCAGGTACCGATTGATGGAGCCATCATCCTGCACCGTAAAATGGTAGCTCTGGTCCAGAGCGCCGGGCGCGTTGAGCAGGGCTTCGTTGCCTTTGAGGCGCAGCGTTACGCCGGGCAGGGTGATGAGTTCATTCAGAGAATATTCGCCTCCCAGCGTCCGGCCCTGGCCCTGAAAAGCCAGCTTGAAGCGCTGATTTGAAACGAAGTTGACGTTGAACTTACGGTTGTACAGCAGGGGGTCAGTGATGGTGTACTCCACCTGGAAAGGCGAGCTGCGGTACAGCTCATTTTCCAGCACCGTGCCCTGCACGTAGTAGTTGACGTCGAGCGAAAGTGATTTTTTGAGCTGCTGGTAAATCAGGTTGGACTTGATGAGTTCCACCTCGCCGGCCAGCTGGTTCGTGCGGGATTTTTCGGCCGCCGCCATCGGTCCCCCGGCCAGGCCCAGGTTATTAGCTTCGGTGCGCTCATCTATTTTCAGCAGCGAGGCCGACTGGAACACGGGCTTGGTATAGCGCAGATACAGCCAGGCACCCGTGAGCCCGAGGCCGACCAGCAACAGCACCCAGAGCAGACTGCGCCGGGCCACCATCGCAATAGTAGCCAGGTCCAAGCTCGGCCCGGCGTCCTCGTCTTCTTCCCCGCCGGCACTGGCGGCCTGGGTTTGTTGCGGGCCATCTCCGGCCGGGCTGGTGGCCCGCCGAATCAGTTCTTCCAGCTCTGCGTTGTCGTTGCTTGCCATCGTATAGTTGAACTCAACTCTCCAGGCATCCGAACCACCGTGCCCAGGCCTGATGAGCGTGCCTTAGTTTTGATTGGAATTGGTAATAATAAGAATGACCACCGACGTCAGCTGCAAAGCCGTGCCGAGTAGCTGAAATACCGGTGCGCCATCCGTAAGAGCCTCCAGGAAGGGGCGGCGCACGGGGTCCACGTAAATAATATCATTGGGCTCCACCTGCAGGTTCCCGCGGCGCATGCCCTCAATCGTTGTCAAGTCGATTTCCTGCACTTGCGGGCTTTTGAGGTTGCCGCGAATAATGCGGATGTTGTCGGCCCGGCCCCCGTAGCGGTACAAGCCCTGGCCTCCACCGCCCGCGTTCAGGCCGTCAACGCCACCGGCCAGGGCTAGCACTTCCAGCAAATTCATGTTGTCGTTGGCCAGCTGAATGACCTGCCCGCCCGGCGCACCGAGCACGAAGACCCGGTTGTTGGTGACGCGCGTCGTAACGAAGGGCTCTTTGTAATAAGTGCTGTAGCTGCGGCGCAGCAGGCTGTCGGCCTGCAGCAGCGACAAGCCGCTCAGCCGGACCCGGTCAACCAGGGGCAGGGTAACCGTGCCATCGGCCTGTACTAGAAAGGCTACGCCGGTCGTATTGTTGGCACCTGCGTTGCCGCTGCCGCCCCGCTGGCCGCCCGCCGAGCCCGTAGAGATGCTGCCGCGCGTCAGGGAAGGGGAGATGGTGCCAGGCGAGCCAAACTGCAGCTCGCCATTCGGGTCTAGAATCCGCTCGCCCTTGTTCGTGTACACGCGCACATCGAGGTAGTCGTTGGGCTGAATAACGTAGTTGCGGGCGGCCCGGTTGACGGCAATGCGCAGCTTGGTGGTGTCAATGGGGCCGCCTTTGCTGGTCAGGCGAAACATCGTCCGCTTCTGATAATAGCGCTCCGAGCAGGACGAGAAAAGTAGCAGGGCCGGCAGGGCCAGCAGCCACCATCGGCGGCTCTGCGCAGGAGATAGCAGGGAAAATAGCAAAAGCAAGGCGCGGAAGTTTCGGCGAAAAATGAAAAAGCCGGCCCTCAGGCAAGGGCGGACAGACGTAAAAAGATTCAAAAGTAACCAGATTCGCGTGCCCCATCAAACTACGGTCCGGGCAGCTGAGGTCCTGCCGCCGAAGCAAGCGCCCTGAAAGCCGTACTTTTGCGAACCTAACAGCCGCTCCGGCGGGTTAGGACCGCACATTCTCCCCACCCCAGCCAGGAAAGCTTCCGCCCACCGCCACCGTC
>CAXUEM010000311.1:0-4146 GCA_964249885.1 uncultured Hymenobacter sp.
GGCCATGAGCAGCGCCGAGCTGGCGAGCAGATAGCCTACCGACTCGGCGTGCGGCACGAAGGAGATGAACTCGCTGACCGGCTCCAGCCCAAAGGCCGCCAGCTGCGCCCGCAAGCCCGCTGACACCTGCCCCACGAAGCGCAGCCGCAGCGGCACCCGCGGGTGGCGGCGCTGGCTCTCGGCCACGGCCCGCAGCAGGTTCTCGATGCGGTAGGCCTCCGTGATGGTGCCCGTGTGCGTCAGGCGCAGGCAGTCGGTGGGTGGGGCCGAGGCGGCCGTGAAGTCAGCCTCGTCGTAGCCGTTGGGCAGCACCTCAAACTTGGCGGCGGGCAGGGCCGGGTTTTTGCCCAGCAGCAGGCGCCGCGTGGCCGGGCTGGTGGTCAGCACCACGTCGGCCCGCCGGAGCACCTGCCGCTCGTAGCGGGCGTCCAGCCAGGCGGCGGGCGCGGTGCGGTGCAGGTCTTTGGTGTAGTAGATGTCAGTCCAGGGGTCGCGCAAATCGGCCAGCCAGCGCAGGCCGTGGCGTTTTTTCAGCGCCAGGCCAATGAGCTGCGTGGAGTGCGGGGGCGAGGAAGTCAGCACCGCGTCGAAGGTTTCGCCGGCGGCCAGCAGCTGCTCCACGGCCCGCAGCGCGTAGCGGTTCCAGCCCCGGCGCGGGTCGGGCAGAAACAGGTTGCCGCGCACGAAGCGCGCGAGGTGCTGCATGATACTCGGCCGGCCTTCGTTGGCGAAGCCGCCGTGGGGCACGGCCCGCCCGGTGAGCTTCTGGTAGGAGCCGAAAGGCTCGGCCGTATCGGTGCGAATGACGCGCACTGCGGCCGGCACCTCGGCCAGCAGGGTGTCGTCCAGCACGGGGTAAGTAGCGCGGGCCGGGTCGACGGTAATGACGGTAGCCTCGACGCCAAATTCGGCCAGGTGCTTGACGAACTTCAGGCAGCGCTGCACGCCCGCGCCGCCCGAGGGCGGCCAGTAATAGGTGATGACCAGCAGGCGCAGCAAACGGGTTTCGGGCACGGTTCGGGGCAGGGCAAGGAGCCGGCGAAGGTACGCCGGAAGCCGGATTTTGGGCTTTTTTGGCTACTTTTACGGTTCTACTTCCGCCCTCCATTGCCTGCGCAACGCCGCCTGAATTTTCACCGCGCCTGTTGAATCTGCCGCATCCGCGGCTTCATCTGCACCATCTGTGATTTATGTTTGATAATCTCTCCACCAAGCTCGACAAGGCCTTTAAAACCCTCAAGGGCCAGGGCTCCATCACCGAAATAAACGTTGCCAGCACCATCAAGGAAATCCGGCGGGCGCTGGTCGATGCCGACGTTAACTACAAGGTTGCCAAGGATGTAACCGATAAAATCAAGGACGAGGCCATGGGCCGCGACGTGCTGACCACGGTGTCGCCGGGCCAGCTGATGACCAAAATCGTGTACGATGAGCTGACCCAGCTCATGGGCGGCGAGAAGCAGGACATCGTCATCAAGGGCGACCCGGCTATCATTCTGCTCTCGGGTTTGCAGGGCTCGGGCAAAACCACGTTTGCCGGCAAGCTGGCCTCCTTTATCAAGAAGCAAAACCGCACGGTGCTGCTGGTGGCCTGCGACGTGTACCGCCCGGCCGCCATCGACCAGCTCAAGGTGCTCGGCGAGCAGATTGGCGTGGAGGTGTACAACGAGCCGGAAAACAAGAATCCGGTCGAGATTTCGCAGAATGCCATTGCCTTCGCGAAGAAAAACAACAAGAAGGTCGTCATCATCGACACCGCCGGCCGCCTGGCCGTGGACGAGCAGATGATGCGCGAAATCGAGCAGGTGAAGCGGGCCATCAGCCCGAGCGAAACCCTGTTCGTGGTGGATGCCATGACGGGCCAGGATGCCGTGAACACGGCCAAAACCTTTAATGACCGGCTGAACTTCGACGGCGTGGTGCTCACCAAGCTCGACGGCGACTCGCGCGGCGGCGCGGCCCTGAGCATCCGGGCGGTGGTCGAGAAGCCTATCAAGTTTATCTCGACCGGCGAGAAGATGGAGGCGCTGGATTTGTTCTATCCCGACCGCATGGCCCAGCGCATCCTGGGCATGGGCGACGTGATTTCGCTCGTGGAGCGGGCACAGCAGCAGTTCGACGAAGACGAGGCCAAGCGCATCAACGCCAAGATTCGCAAGAATCAGTTCGACTTTAACGACTTTCTGGGCCAGCTCGAGCAAATCAAGAAGATGGGCAACCTCAAAGACCTGATGGGCATGATTCCGGGTATGAGCAAGGCCATGAAGGAGGTCGAGATTGAGGACGACGCCTTTGTACCGGTCGAGGCCATCATCAAGAGCATGACCAAGCAGGAGCGGGCCCAGCCCGACATCATCAACGGCAGCCGCCGCAAGCGCTTGGCCAAGGGTTCGGGCACCGATATTCAGCAGGTAAACGCCTTGATGAAGCAGTTCGAAGACATGCGCAAGATGATGCGCCAGATGAACAAGATGAGCCAGACCAAAGGCGGCATGGCCCAGATGGCCAAGATGATGGGCAGCATGAAGGGCGGCGGCGGGATGATGGGCCGCTAACCCCCGGCTGGCCGCGCCATCAGGCCTATGCCGATGTGAGTTAAACCAAAAAGCCCTGCCGCGTCGCTCGCGGCAGGGCTTTTTGGTGGTGTGCAGGCGGCGGTCAGCGCACGGATTAGTGTATTACGGCGACTTTTTCGGGGTTGCCGAGCGGCTGGCCGGCTGCGTTCAGCGCGTGCAGGTAATACAGCCCCGGCGCCAGGCCGCCCAGGTCCAGTTCGGTGGCCAGCCGGAAGCGCTGCCGCAGCACAGCCTGACCATTAGCATTTACCAGCACCAGCGCGACTTCGGTTTCCGGCGCCGGGAAAGTCACCTGCAGCCGGCGGGCAGTAGGCACCGGAAATACGCGCAGCCGGGCGGCTTTGGCGCCGGCGGCCACGGCCACCACGGGCGAGTAGCGCACGCTGCCGTCGTGGTCGGTTTGCGCCAGGCGGTAATACGTTGTGGCCACGGGAGCCGCGGCATCGCGGAAGCGGTAGCTGCTGGGCTGGGCCGAGTTGCCGGCGCCCGGCACAAACCCCAGCGCCGCAAAGTCAGTGCCGCCAAGCGTGGTGCTGCGCTCCACCCGAAAGCCGGCGTTGTGCTGCTCGGTGGCCGTGTGCCAGGCCAGGGCCACCGCTGCGCCCTGCCGCTGCGCCGTAAAGCGGGTCAGGCTGACCGGCAAAGGCTGGGGGTTCAGCCCGCGGCCCGCTTCCGAGCTGACCTTGAAGTCGGAAGCCTGGCTGAGCGTAACGACCAGTTGTTGCTGGTCGGCCTCGTACCGGTACGCCGCCACGCCCGGCCCGCTGACGCTGGTAGGCGCCTCGGCCAGAGCCAGGCGCAGCGTGGTGGCCCGGCTGGCGTAGCCGGCGTATTGGCCCGCCGCATTGCGCTGCCAGCTCAGGGTGGCGCGCGCCGTCGAGGAAAGCACCGTAACCGGACCGTAGCGCAGCTGGGTGCCGTTTTCCACGAATGCCTGTGCCAGCCGGCCCGTTGCGTCCAGCGAGTAGAAGTTCAGGCGGCCGTCGGCCTGCACGGCCGCGGGCAAAACCGGGCTCTGGTGCGTGGCCAGCAGGGTATCGGTCAGCGTAAAGGCCACATCCCGGAACTCTGCGCTGCGGGCCGAGAGCCCGGCCGCCGTCGCGTCGCTGGTGCTGGTGAACGTGGCGGCCGGACCCTGAGCGGTATCAAAAGGAAAAAGCGCGGCCAGAAACTGCGCGCCGGTGGCGCCGGCCTTGCGCACCAGTAGGGTGGTGTGGTCCTGGGTGGTGTTATAAGTCAGCTCGTGCGGGTTGGTGGCCTTGGCGTAGGCATCGGCCCCGCCGGCGGCCGTGACGTGGGCCAGCAGGCCGGCGCCCTGGTTCAGCCACACCCCCTGCTGGCTGTTCAGCTGGTCGGCAAAGGTGCCCGTGGCAGCCGTGCCGCCCTCCAGGCCGGCGCCGTGCAGCTGCCAGGTATAGGTGTGGGGCGCGGCGGCGGTGGCGAAATCAGCGAGCAGAAAATACGAGTTGCGCACAAACAGCGCCCGCCGCGTCAGGCTGGCGCCCTGGTAGGCGGTCTGCACCTCGCCGTAGGTTAGGGCCGGGGTTTGCAGCGTGTTCTGAATAAAGGC
>CAXUEM010000312.1:0-2414 GCA_964249885.1 uncultured Hymenobacter sp.
GGCGAGAATGGCTTTCAGCGCCTGCTGATTTCATCTTACCAGGAGCGGGTGGCGCAGCTGCCCTTGTTGCTGGCGCTGGCCGTGGGCATGATAGTGGCGGCCCTGCTGGTAGTGGTGTTTTTCACCCTGCGCCGCACGCGGCAGGCCGGGCACGTGCTCTGGAGCGCGCCGGTGCGGCGGCTGACTTTGGCGCTGGCCGTGCCGCTGGTGGCGGGCGGGCTGTTTTGCCTGCGCCTGTACCTGAGCGGCGCCGTGGAGCTGCTGGTGCCCGGGCTGCTGGTATTCTATGGTCTGGCTTTGCTCAATGGCAGCAAGTACACGCTCGACGAAATCCGCTGGCTGGGGCTGCTGCAAATCGGGCTGGGACTGCTGGGGCTGCTCTTGCCGGGCTACGGGCTGGTCTTGTTTGCGCTGGGCTTCGGGCTGGGCCACATCGGCTACGGCCTGCTGATGTACAACCGCTACGAGCGTCCGGCCGGCGCCGCTGTTTCCGGCCCGGCTGCCTCGTGAAGCATCTGATTCATACGCTCAACAAGGCCTTTGACCACCGCGTGCGGCTCGGTGTGATGGCCGTGCTGCTGGCCAACGAGCAGGTCAGCTTTAATGACCTGAAGGAAGCCCTGGACCTGACCGACGGCAACCTGGCCTCGCACGTGGCGGCGCTGGAGAAGGCCGGCTACGTGCTGGTTTCCAAGCAATTCATTGGCAAAAAACCGAACACGACGTACTCGGCGACGGACGAGGGCAAGTTGGCGTTTCAGGCGCACCTGGCGGCGCTGGAAAAGCTGCTGCGGGGATAAGTTTAGGTGAGCGGCGTGAACGCCGTTCACCGCCGACGATATAGAGGATGCGCTGGGGTTGGCTAACACCATCCTTCGGCTCGCAAAGTTCAGACACCGCTGAGAAGGCAGATTTTTTAGCCTTATTTACTTTGAAATACAAAGCACTTTCAATATGAATCCAACCCTGCCAACCACCGCAACCTGGCCTGCGCGCAACGCTTCTGTGAATACCGGCTACCGGGCGCCGGCCCTGCTGGCTACCGTGCTCGTACCGCTGGGTGCGCTGCTCGCCGACTACCTGTTTTACTTCGAGAAGCCAGGATTTAATCTGCTGGCCTACACGGTTTTTGTGCTGGCCGTGCAGCTGGGGCGGCTGCCGCGGCACGCGGCGGTGTGGCGCTCGGCGGCGTTGCGGGTAGGAATGGCGGGCAGTCTGCTGGGCGCCGGGCTGGTGGCCTGGTACGGCTCGACGGCGGCCGTGCTGGCTTGCCTGGCCTCGCTGCTGCTGATACTGGGCACGCTTAACCAGCCCGGTTTGCGGCTGCTGGGCTACGCGCTGCTCACGGCGCTGGGCAGCGCCGGACAGGCCTTGGCGGCGGTGGTGCGCACCTGGCGGCAGCCGGCACCGGCTGGTGCAATGGGCCGGCGCCGGTTGGCCCGGGCCTGGTTCTATGGGCGGCTGCTGGCCGTGCCGCTGGGGCTGCTGCTGGTGTTTCACCTGCTGTTCGCGGCGGCCAATCCGGTGTATGCCGAACTGAGCGGGCGGGCCCTGGCGGCGGTGGGAGAGTGGCTGGCCCGGCTGCTGCCGAGCATCTCGCTGACACATTTGCTGTTTTTCGGCCTGTGCTTTTTCGTTTCGGCCGGGGCGCTGGTCCTGGTGCCGGTGCACTACTTCGCCGACCACGAAAGCCGGCTGGGCGAGTTCCTCAGCCGGCAGCGCGACCGGGTGGCCTCGTTTGCCGTGCGCCGGCCCGATTTTCGGCCGCGCCGCTTCCGCTCCCTCGATTTGCGCAAGGAATACTACGTGGCCCTGGCCGTGTTTGGCTTGCTCAATACCCTGCTGGCCGTCGTCAATGTTATTGACATCAACCTGCTCTGGTTTGGCTTCGTGCCCGCGGCCGGCTTCGACCTCACGCAGTTCGTGCACGAGGGCACGTATGTGCTCATTGTGAGCATCCTGCTGGCCGCCGGCAACTGGGAAGTCTGGATGACCCGCTACAACCTGCAGCCGCGCTTCCGCAGCATCGACATCGGCTTTCTGCTGGATATGCCGCCCCGCGCCCTGCCCGAAATACTGGCCCGGCAGCGGGTGTTCAGCCAAGCCACGACCCTGGTCGCCGACAACGGCTACGGGCAATTTGAAACCATCTCGCTGGAATCAGCCCAAGCGCGGTTAGCAAATAAGGAGCGGGCGTTTCGGGCCGGTTTTCCGCGCCGCAACTGGCAGAGCCGCACGGTGAGCGAGTGGCTGACTTCTAAAATTTTAGACAAACAAAAGCTATGACTATGCTTCCCCAATTCGCCCTAACCCTGCTGGGCCTGCTGTTTTGCGCCGGCGACCTGACGGCGCTGGCTTTGCTGCTCAGCTGGCAGGAGCGGGCGCCCTCGCCGGCCGCGCGCCGGCTGCGGCTG
>CAXUEM010000312.1:2424-3002 GCA_964249885.1 uncultured Hymenobacter sp.
GTGCAAGTGGCACTGCTGTGGCAGCCGGCCTAACCGATTTTATGGCAACATCAAACTCCTAAGCACGAAGCGGCTCGGTCTATGCGACTTTATTTGGGCAAGTTCTCAGCTTGGCCCCACGTATCAGTCCGGTTGTGGTGGACGCTAGGGCTGAGCCTGGTGGCTGGCCTAAACCTGTTGCTCGAGGCCGAAATCTGGCCACACACGCCGCTGGCCGGGGTTTTCTGGGCGCATGTGTTGTGGGGCACGCTGGTGCTGGCCGGGCCGCAGGTTTGGCTATGCGGCTGGCATTGGCTGCGGACTTACGAGGGGCCGGGCCTGTTGCGGTTAGGGCTCACGGCGCTTTATCTGGGTGTGAGCCTGATAGGCCTAATGTTTTGGCTATTGCTGTTGCTTGGTAGCATCATCATGCTGGGCTGGTGAAGAGTTTAACCGCGGTGATGCCAGCTGCCCAAAATGGTGGGCGTTGCGCCTGCGGCTGGTTTTTCTGAAACAGGCATCCCCAATCAGTCAGGGCAGCGGCACCCGCGCTGCCCGCTTTGCCAGCCTCTCGCCACTGTGTGCCGGGGCAGGGCGCC
>CAXUEM010000312.1:3012-4137 GCA_964249885.1 uncultured Hymenobacter sp.
GCCAACGGCCAAAGCGTTAGCTGCCAGTAGCACTTAGCGCTAGACGCCCCAATTTTCGTCGTCATCCTTTCCAATGCTTCATGAAGCCGCAGGCGCCGGGTATCTTTGCCCGTATGGCTGACCCGCAACCGCGCCCCGCTACTCCCACTGCACCTGCTCCGGCCCGGCGCCGCTGGCCGCGCCGGCTGGTGCACACGGCCTGGGTGCTGTTTGGCCTGGGCGTGGTGTTTTTCCTGGTGTACCCCCTGCTGGTCAGCTCGAACTTCCTGTTTCTGTTCGGCAAGACGCCCGGGCTCGATGAGCTGGAGAATCCCAAGGTCGAGCAGGCCTCGCAGCTTTTCACGTCCGATGGGGTGCTCATCGGCACCTATTTCCGCGAAAACCGCTCCCCGGTCAAGCTGAGCGAGATGTCGCCGCTGCTCATCAAGGCCCTGATTGCGACTGAGGACGTGCGCTACTACGACCACGCCGGCATCGACCTCACGGCTTTATTGAGAGCCGCGGCGGGCCTGGCCACCGGTAGCACCAGCAGCGGCGGCGGCTCCACCATCAGCCAGCAGCTGGCCAAAAACCTGTACAAAACCCGGCGCGGCGACCGTGGGGGCCTGGGCCACATTCCGGGCGTCAACGTGCTGGTCGCCAAGACCAAAGAGTGGCTCACGGCCGTGGAGCTGGAGCGCCGCTACACCAAGGAGGAGCTGCTGCGCATGTACTTCAACACCGTGGAGTACGGCTCGAACGCCCACGGCATCAAGGTGGCAGCCAAGACGTTTTTCAGCACCTCGCCTGATTCCCTCCGGCCCGAGGAAGCCGCCATGCTGGTTGGTTTGCTCAACAATCCCACGGCCTTCAACCCTCGCTTTCACCCCGAGGCGGCCCGCCGCCGCCGCAACGTGGTGCTGGGCCGCATGGGCCAGGCCGGCGTGCTGCCCGCCGCCGAAGTAGCCGCCCTGCAAGCCACGCCCGTGAACCTGCGCTACCAGGTCGTGGCCCACATCGACGGGCCCAATACCTACTTCCGCACGGCCATCAGCCAGTTTGTGAATGCGTGGTGCGAGCAGAACGGCTATTTTATTTATAGGGAGTGCATGGTGATCTACACCACCATCGACGCCAGGATGCAGG
>CAXUEM010000313.1:0-4134 GCA_964249885.1 uncultured Hymenobacter sp.
CCACCAGTTCGTGAGTTCGCGCCATTTCGGCCGCCGGCAGCAGCGGCAGCGGCATTTCTGCCACGTGCGCCGGCTCGATGTGCTGAATCACGGCTCCGAAAATGCCCTGCGTGAGCAGACCGTAGCCGTATTGCGAAGCGAGAAAAGCGTACAGGTAGCCCGAAGGAACCTTGTCGCCGGGCACTACCCGGATAACGTCTTCCGAAGCGGCTTTGCCCACAAAATTCCCATTGGCATAAGCAGCCATTCCCAGGCTGACGGTGCCGGAGCGGGCAATCAGCGTCCAGCCCGATTGTAGCATAGAGGCATCCAGGTCGGGGGTAAGTTTCTTCGAGGCCAGCTTCAAGCCATCCAGCTCGGCGCGGAACATGGCGGCGCTGCCCATAAACGGGACCCCCAACTCGGGCTTGCTCACGAAATAGCGCTTGGCCCGGCCACCATAGAAAATGCGACTGGCCGCGTCGCCTACGCGCATGGTGCCGAGCGGGGACTTTGCCAGTTGCAGCTTGGCCTGCCGACCTGCACCTAAATGATAGGCTGCATCCAGCCGCACCCCGGTTTCGGCCAGCCACGAGGCTTTTGCACGAGCAGTTTTCATACTTCTTGATTTTAAAAGCGGGGCTTACTGCCAGGCGGCAATGGCCGACTCGACAAGTTCTATGGCTTGGGTTTCGAGCTGCAACGCCTCGTAGCGTTTGGTGTGGGCCGTGGTCACGAGCTGGTGTATCTCGTTCATCTGGTCGGTGCTCAGAATGGGCACCGGCACGTCGAGCAGCAGCTTCGGAATGGGCCGGCAGAGCTTGGTGCCGGCTTGCGTGGCCCGAATCAGGCGGAAGCCGTAGTCGCTGGCCAGCCAGGCGTAGAGGTAGCCGGGCGGCACCGTGCCGTTGGTGTTCATGCGAATGAACTCGCCCGAAATCAGCTTGCCGCGCAGCTCTTCGCCCGCGAACAAGGCCCGGCAGAAGGTTTCGTTTTCGCCCAGCGTACCCACGCCCGCAATCAGCACCTCGCCGTAGTCCACGAGCCGCTGACTGCCGGCGTACTTGCGGGCCAGCCGCTTGCCCTTGATGCGGTTGTCGAAGATATCCGACTGGTTTATCAGCTCAATGCTGTGCGGCGAATCCAGCTCCAGCCGCTTGAACGAACCCGTGCTGAAAACCCGCTTGCCTTCCAGGCATTCGGTCAGCGGCACGGTTTTGACGTTTTCAGCTACTCGCCCCCGCAGCCGGGCAATGCGTTGGGAATAGTTAAAAGCAGCCAGAGTTGTCGCCTCAACTTTGCGGGCCGTAAATATCGAAGCCGGCCGGGTTGAGGGGTGAACGCCAAAGTATTCGTAATCATCAGCCGTGAGTTTGGACAATCCACAAGCTGACATCAACTCCTCATTGGCCCGCGTCATCAACCGCGTAGCCTCTTCCCGTAAACGGGCGGCATGCTCAATGCTCTGGTGTATCTGCTGCAACTCTGCTTCTGGCAACAGCGGCACAGGCAAATCAAGAATATGATGCGGCTCAATGTGCTGTATGACACCGCCGTAAGTGCTTTGGGTAAGTAGGCCATACCCGTATTTTGACGTAAGAAATGCGTACAGGTAGCCACCAGGAATTTTAGCGTCGTTTGGCACGACTCGCATTATGTGTTGCGAGGCTGTTTTACTTACAAAATCACTCGTTGAGTAAACGGTATTACCAATGGTGCCCGAGCAGGAAATGAGTGTCCATCCTTTTTCTAGCCACAACTCGTTGAGATTGTAAGTTTTGACTTTTGAAACCCGTTTTAAGGCCGAGAGGTCGGCTTTCAGCATATCGGCGTTGCCCATGAATGGAATACCGCGCTCCGCATCCTCAACATAGTACCGCTTGAAGCGGGCGCCGTTGAAAATGCGAGCTGTTACACTCCCTAGCTCCTTCCAGCCGTTTGGACTGCGCTCGATTTTATATCGAGCCTGCCGCCCTTCGCTCAAATGATACGAAGCATCTAGCCGAACGCCCGTTTCGTCAAACCAGGCGGATTTTGCACATGCTGTTTTCATCGTCCCTGGCTTTTGGTAAACTCGTGATAGGCGGCGCGGATTTTGGGTAGGTCGTCGTCGAGCGTGGGCGCTTTCTCGGTGCGGGTTTTGAGCTTTTTCTCGCCGGTTTTGCCGTCCACGCTCAGGTAGGAGACGATTTTGGAGCGGATGATTTCGGCCCCGTCCTCGTCGCGCTCATACACAGGCACGCCGCGGCGGTCCTTGCCCACCTTTTCGGCAATGGCCATGAACACGTCGTACTCGTTGCCGCCGCGGTCGTAGGCCAGGCTCATTTCCAGGTCCGTCAGCTTCTGCAGAAACAGCAGCGAGGCCTGCACGCCTACCTGCGGCAAAAACGCCTCCACCGGCAAGTCCACCGAGGCCAGCAGCCGGAACTTGCGCAGTATCCAGGCCCGCACGTATTCGGTGTTGGGGTTGCCCAGGATGCCGTCGGGCAGCACGATGGCCAGCCGACCGCCGGGCTTCAAAAACTGGTAGCAGCGGTCGATGAACAGAATTTCGGGCGGCTGGCTCGTGGCCGTGCCCTGCTTGTCCCAGCCCTGCCCGTTGGCCAGCCGCCGCCAGGTGTGGCCCAGGTCGAACTCGCGCAGAATCCCCTGGTCGTTAATCGGGATTTTAGCCCCAAACGGCGGGTTCGAGAAAATGAGGTCGAAGCAACCCAGGCCGTTGGTGTAATACCGTGGGTCGGTTTCTTCGAGGTCGCCGGCCGCGTCCACGCTCTCGCGCACGGCTTCGTTGAAGGTGTTGATGTCGGGAAAGTTACCCTTGGGGTATTCCAGCGAGTTGAAGTGGAAAACGTTGGCGTGGCCGTCGCCGGCCATCACCATGTTCATGCGGGCCGCCCGCTTCAGGTCGGGGTCGAAGTCAATCCCGAACTGGTATTGGCGGGCGTAGGCCAGCACCGCTTCGTTCACGTCGGGCGCGTTGAATTTGTCGCGCAGCCACTCGCCTTTCGCGTCCGGGTACAGCTTTTGGGCAATCTGCTTCCGCACGTGGTCGAGCACCATCACCAGGAAGCCGCCGCTGCCGCAGCTCGGGTCCAGCACCCGCTGGTCGGGCTGCGGGTCCAGCATTTCCACCATCGCCCGCACGATGTTGCGGGGCGTGAAAAACTGGCCCCGCTCGCGCTTGAGCGTCGTGCCCACAATGGTTTCGTAGGCCAGGCCCTTCACGTCCACCGTGGCATCCAGAAACGAGTAGCGGGCCAGCTCGGCGGCCACGTAGCCCAGGCCGCGGTCGGTGAGGCGAATTTCCTCGTTGCCCTCAAATACTTCCGCAAATTCGAGCGAAGCCTTCATCTCGGCAAAAAGCTTCTTGATGCGCTCGGCCACGCCGGCGCGGCCTTCCTCGGTGTTGTTTTCCTTCACGCCTACCCAGAAGTAGCGGCGGTAGCTTTTGCCCTCGCGGGCGCAGATGTCGCGGCGCTTCTCGTCGTAGATTTTGCAGAAAATCAGGTTCAGCAGCTGCCAGAAGGCATCTTTCTGGCGGCCCTCGTTGCCGTAGATGTAGTCGTGGCAGGCCCGGAAGGTGCGCACCAGCGACTCGTTGGCCGGGCTGCGGCCGGTCATTTTGTCCGAGCGTTCTAGGTCGGCCAGCGTTTCGCCCGCCCCCGGAAAATCAGCCAATTCCTCGAACACCACGGCATTCAGCGCGTCCAGCTTCTTCTGGAAGAAGGTAAACACCGTGCCGTTCGACCATAGTCCGAACTCGCAGTTTTCGGCCGCGCTCAGCGCGTCTTGCAGCACCTGCCAGCCCTTTTTGGGGTCGTTGGGCTTGGTTTTCTCGTCGTTCACCACGCACAGCCGAATCAGGTTTTCCTGCTGGTGCTCGGTGCCCGGCTCAAACACCACCAATTCCACGCGCCGCTTCCACTTTTTGCCCTCGTCGGTGGTGCCGGTCACGGTGAAGTCGCGGGCCATGTCTTCCTTGTCGAAGCCGTACTCTTCGAGCAGCATCAGAATCAGGGCTTGCAGGTTTTTCTCCTTGCTGTTCTCCTTGATGGGCTGGCCCGTGAGGTGGCATTGGGCGGTGCTTTCGTCCTCGGCCGGGTCTTCGGTCAGCAGGTCGGGGTCGGTCAGGTCGTCGGGTTGCATGGGTTGGGG
>CAXUEM010000314.1:0-4109 GCA_964249885.1 uncultured Hymenobacter sp.
GGGCGTGCTGGTAGCCCACGGCCCGGTAGTGACGCAACTCGGGCGGCTCCAGCAGCAGGTGGCAGTGCTGCTTGCTGAGCACCGTATTGCCAGCTATGGCCAGGTTCAGGGTGCGCTCGACCAGCTCGCGCAGGCCGCTGATGCGGGCTTCGGGGTTAGGCGGGTTGCAGTGCACGCCGATGATGCGCAGATTGGGCTGGCCCAGCAGGGGGTGCACGGGCAGGTTTTGCAGCAGGCCGCCATCCACCAGCTGCCGGCCCTGGTAGTCGACGGGCCGGTACAGCACGGGCACAGCTGAGGAAGCCAGCAGGGGGGGCAATAGCGGCCCTTCGGAGAAATACACCGATTCGCCGGTACCCAGGTCAGTGGCGACCAGCGTGAGCGGCAGGCGCAGGTCGGCAAAGGTGGTGGCGGCGCCCAGGTGCTGGGCCAGCAGCTTCTCCACCGCGCTCAGGTGCAGCAGCCCGTAGCGGCTGAAGGCGGGCCGCGTGAGCCGGGCCACCCTGGTGGCCAGTACCAACTTCAAAAGCTCCCGGGGCGCCAGGCCGGCCGCATAAAACGCCCCCACAATGCCCCCCGACGAGACGCCCGTTAGCTGGGCAATGGGCAGTTCCAGCTCGTCGAATGCGGCTAATACGCCCAGGTGGGCAATGCCGCGGGCACCGCCGCCCGACAGGGCCAAGCCGAGTTGGTGAGCGGGCGCCGGCTTGGAAACGGGCGCGCTCATTAACCCAGCTCGGCCAGCCGGAACGTCTCGGCTACGCGAATGCCCTTGTCGGAGTGCTGCACGGTGCAGCACTCCGATGCGGGGTCGTGCTCGAGCAGCAAGACCCAGTTTTCGTCGGCGGCGCGGCGCAGCACCGCCTCCTTTTCGCTCATCGACAGCAGCGGGCGCACGTCGTAGCTCATGGTGTAGGGCAAGGGCACGTGGTGGGCGCTGGGCAGCAAATCAGCCATGAAGGCCAGCGTGCGGCCCTGGTGCTCCAGCACCGGTACCATCAACTTTTCGGTGTGGCCGTCGGCGTAGATAATTTCCCGCACCGAGGCCAGTTCAGCGGGCAGGCCGGCAGCGGGGTCGAGGAAGCGCAGGTGGCCGCTTTCCTGAATGGGCAGGATATTTTCCTTCAGGAAGCTGGCTTTCTCGCGGGGGTTGGGCTGCACGGCCCAGTCCCAGTGGGCCTCGTTGCTCCAGTAGGTGGCATTGGGAAAAGCCAGCTCCAGCCGGCCAGCCGGGGTGCGAACGACCGAACCGCCGCAGTGGTCGAAGTGCAGGTGGGTCAGCAATACGTCCGTTATATCGGCCGCCGTAAAGCCTCGCTGGCGCAGGGACTTTTCCAGCGTGTCGTCGCCGTGCAGGTAGAAGTGGCCCCGAAACTTCTCGTCCTGCTTGTCGCCGATGCCGTTGTCGATGAGCAGCAGCCTGTTGCCGTCTTCTACCAGCAAGCAGCGCATGGCCCAGGTGCACATGTTGTTGGCATCGGGCGGGTTGAGCTTTTGCCACATGCTCTTGGGCACCACGCCGAACATGGCGCCGCCATCGAGCTTAAACAGGCCGGTGTCTATGGTATGGATGTTCATGTTTGTTTCTCGCTGAGGTTCGCAGAGGTTGGCGCAGAGGCTTGCTGAGGTCATTCACCAACAGAGAACTCAGCCAACCTCAGCGGGAAAGCTATTCCACCACCACGCCCATCGCCGAAAACTTGTCGATGCGCTGCGAAATCCGCTCCGTTGCCGGAATGGCTTCCAATTCGTTCAGGGTTTTAAGCAGGGTCTTTTTCAGCGTTTTAATCATCTCCTGCGGCGCGGTATGCGCCCCGCCCAGCGGCTCCTTGATGATGCCATCGACGAGCCCGGCCTTCTGCATATCGGTGGCCGTGAGCTTGAGCGCCTCGGCGGCCTGCTCTTTAAAGTCCCAGGAGCGCCACAGGATGCTGCTGCAGGACTCGGGCGAAATCACCGAGTACCAGGTATTTTCCAGCATCAGCACCCGGTCGCCGATGGCGATGCCCAGCGCGCCGCCGGAGGCGCCCTCGCCGATAATGACGCAAATCACGGGCACCTTGAGCATGAACATCTCCTTGAGGTTGCGGGCAATGGCCTCGCCCTGCCCTCTTTCTTCGGCCTCCAGGCCCGGAAACGCGCCGGGCGTGTCGATGAGCGTGATGACGGGCACGTTGAACTTCTCGGCCAGCTTCATCAGGCGCAGGGCCTTGCGGTAGCCCTCGGGGTTGGGCATGCCGAAGTTGCGAAACTGCCGCTGCTTGGTGTTGTGGCCCTTTTGCTGGCCGATAAACATGACCGGCTGGCCGCCCAGCTCGGCGAAGCCCCCCACCATGGCCTTGTCGTCGGCCACGGTGCGGTCGCCGTGCAGCTCCACGAACTTGTCGGCCATGCCCTCGATGTAGTCGAGCGTATAAGGCCGCTCCGGGTGGCGCGAAAGCTGCACCCGCTGCCAGCGCGTCAGGTTGGCGTAGGTTTCCTTTTTGAGGGCCTGAATCTTGGTTTTCAGGGCCGCCACGGCCTCAGAGACATCGACCTGGCTTTCATCAGCCAGTTTCTGCATGTCGGTGAGCTTGCCTTCGAGGGCGGCAATGGGTTGTTCAAAATCAAGTAGCATAAATCGCAGATGGTGCAGCTGAAGCCGCAGATAACACAGATGAGGGAGCCAGCAGGGGGTAAATGGCAGTCTGAATGGGACTCTACCCCTAGCCAGCTGGTTTTTGCCCAGCCAGCAGGGGGTCGGCAAAGGTAAAACATCTGTCGCTGCGGGCCACCGGGAAAATTAATGAGCCTGAAAAACAAGCTGCAAGCTCCGGCAAGGGCTTATTTACGGGAAAATTTTAGCCGAATGCTTGCAACGCGTGGGATTGGCTCCCTACCTTTGCAACACCAAAACGGAAAACAGTCGCGTTTTCTGTCCGGCAAACGGTTTGGTAGTTCAGTTGGTTAGAATGCCGCCCTGTCACGGCGGAGGTCGCGGGTTCGAGTCCCGTCCAGACCGCCAGTTTGCTTTAAAAAAAGGCCATTTCCGCACTGGAAATGGCCTTTTTGTTTTTACTGTCGCCAAAAATGGTAGCAGTCAGAACGATGTTATGAGGTACTTTGCCAGTGTATTTTTGCCTCTTTCTTGCAAGGTCTGAATAGTGCGCCTGACCGCCAGTGCCATGTAAATGCCGCCCATCACCAATCCGGCCGTGCCGGCGGTCAGGACGTTATAGGGGTCTTCGGCCGAGTATTTCTAGATTGCGGCCATCTTCATCGCGCCATCCATGATAATCCTGGTCCCGGCCGCGAGGGTCGGGCCAGCTAATATTGTACATGTACAAGGCACTGATAAAACCCGCACTGTTTAACTTCGACGCCGAGCGCGCCCATCATTTTGTTTTCGACAACCTGCGACGGGCCGCCCGCCTGCCGGGCGCTAAAGCGCTGCTACGAAGCCTGTACGACTTTCAGCACCCGAGCCTGGTCCGGGAGGTATTTGGGCTGAAGTTTCCCAACCCGGTGGGTTTGGCGGCGGGGTTTGATAAGAACGCGTCCTTGACGGATGAACTGGCGACGCTGGGCTTTGGGTTTGTGGAAATTGGCACGGTAACGCCCCGGCCGCAATCCGGCAACCCGCAGCCGCGCCTGTTCCGCCTGCCGCAGGACGAGGCCCTGGTAAACCGCATGGGCTTCAACAACGACGGCGCGGCCGCCGTGGCCGCGCGGCTGGCGCGCCGCCGGAACCGGCAGCTGCTCATCGGCGGCAACATTGGCAAGAACAAGGACACGCCCAACGAGCAGGCCGCCGAGGACTACGTGGCTTGTTTTAAGGCACTGGCGGAGCAAGTCGACTATTTTGTGGTGAACGTGAGCTCGCCCAACACGCCCAACCTGCGCCAGCTGCAGGAGAAAAAGCCGCTGATAGAGTTGTTGCAACGCGTACAGGAACGCAACCTGAGCCGCGCCCAGCCGCGCCCCCTGCTGCTGAAAATTGCTCCGGACCTGACCGATTCGCAACTGGACGACATCTTGGAAATTGCCCGCGAAACCAAGCTCAGCGGGCTGGTATCGACCAATACCACCATCAGTCGGGCCGGCCTTTCCACTCCCGAAACCCAGGTAGC
>CAXUEM010000315.1:0-4098 GCA_964249885.1 uncultured Hymenobacter sp.
GGCGCAGCCCGGCGGTCGGCTTGCGCCTGACTAGCAGAAGGGGAAGTAAGCAGCAGGAATAAGCCCGCCAGCAGGGTAGCCAGCAGCGGACGGCGCGACAAGGCAGCCATTAAAAAAGCAAAAAGAGGAAAGGTTCCGCAAATTGCCTAAAAATAAGGATTTAAACGGGAATACGCTCGGCAGCGGGTCAGCTGTCCGCGCTTTCCTGAACTGACCGGCCCGTTCGTTGGCGCCACTACGAGGACCCTAAACGGCACCCCCCTGCTGGCTTCCACAAGAGGGCCAGCAGGGGGGTACGGTTTAGGGGCCGGTGCTTAGCCGGCGTTCATCCTAGGGCTGCAGGCCGCGGCTCAGGTGTAGTAAGGCGAAATCATAAAGTACACGACGACGCCCGTCACGGACACGTACAGCCAAACCGGGAACGTCCAGCGGGCAATGCGCTTGTGTTTGGTGTACTGCCCGGTCAGGGCGAAATATAGCGTGAACAGCACCAGCGCGACCGTGACAACTGCCAGTGCGATGTGGCTGAGCAGCAGCACATAATACACGTAGCGAATGGCGCCTACCCCGCCAAACTTGGTCGAGGCCGTCTGGGAATGGTACGTCACGTAAGCCAGCAAAAACACCGCGCCCAGCGCGAAGGCCGTGCCCATCATGGCGCGGTGACGCAGCACATTACCCTGCCGAATGAAGTAGTAGCCCAGCACCAAGGCCACCGCCGTGAGCGAGTTGATGATGGCAATGACTTTAGGCAGAAACTTCACCTCCAGCCCCGGCACCTTCAGCAGGCCCGGAAAGTAGTAGAGCATGGCCACCAGCAGGGGCACCACTGCGCCCAGCGTAGCCAGAATAATCTTGTACTTGGTGTAGTCACCGGGCTCCAGCACGGGCGGGCGCAGCTCTTCAGTCGTCGAAGTCATAGGTATAAAGCAACACGTTGATTTCTGTCAGCAGCCGGTCAATTTCGCGCCCGTCGCGCCCATCATAGATGCCGCGCAGGCGATGGTCGCGGTCAAGGAGTAGCAGGCGGCCGGGCTGGGGCGGCGCCGTCACCGGGTGGCCCTGAATGGTGCGCCGGTAGGGCACGTCGTAGCGGTATTCGTCGTGCATGAGCGCCCGCATGGTATCGACAGGACCAGTCAGAAAAAACCACTTGCCCGCCACTGTGCCATATTGCTCAGCCAGTTTCTGCAGAGTAACCGCCGGCTGGGGCCCGGGGTTTAGCACGAAGCTCAGCACCCGCACCCGCGGGTCCTGCCGGAACTTCTCCTGCACCCGCAGCAGCTGTCTAGCCACGAGCGGACTGGCCTCATCGGCCTCGTAGAACTGGGCTACGTAGGCGCCCTTATTTAACTCGGCTGAAGTCATCTCCCGGCCCGCCGAGGACAGCAGGCGGAACGGCTGAATCTGGTGAAAAACAGTATCGCGCTGCCACTCTCCGCCGGCCGCGCGCGTGGAATCCACACGGTCGGGCAGCAGCAGTGGCAGCGCGTAATGGTTGGTGCCGAAGCGGTTCAGGAACAAGAAAGCCAGCACCGGTACAAGCAGCAACAGCCCCAGCAGCAGAGTTTGGCGGGGCCGCATTTGCTTATTTGAACATGTTCTGCAGAGCCTCGCCTACGTAGGAGCCTTCCGTAATCAAGGCTACTAGCAGCCAAATCAGCAGCGCCATCGGAATCAGGATGGTCCAGATAAGGCCCTTGGTTTCGTGCTTGAGGTGCATGAACTCAGCCACGATGAAGAAGGCCTTGAAGATGGTCAGGATTATGAAGATGCTGTTGCGCAGCGTGCCGGCACCCATGAAAAACACGAACACGAACTCAATGGCGGTGATGCCGACCAGCACCCAGAAGGTTTTCCAAATCCAGCCGGTATTAGGCTTGGCAATTTCACCGCGCGGGGCGGCATCGAGCGAAGAGGAGCTATGAGCAGACATCTTTTTAAGTTATGAAGGGATGAAGTGAAGAGGTAATAAAGTTGTTGGGAGATGTTATTTCGCCCTTGTTACTTCATCACATTATTACTTCATCACTCAGTTATACCAGATAGAAGAAGGTGAACACGAATACCCACACCAAGTCTACGAAGTGCCAGTAGAGGCCGATTTTCTCGACCATCTCGTAGTGGCCGCGCTTGTGGAAGGTGCCGTTAGTGGTGGCAATGAAGCACCACACCAGCAGGCAGACGCCCGAGAATACGTGGGTGCCGTGGAAGCCGGTGATAAAGAAGAACAGGTCAGCAAACAGCACTGGGCCGTACTCGTTCACCGAGAGGCTTGCGCCGTGGTACACGCTGCCGTCGGCCATTTTCATGCCCGCGTCGGTGCCGCCGATGAAGTGACTCCACTCCCAGGCCTGCGAGGCCAGGAATGTGGTGCCGAACAGAATGGTCCAGAGCAGCCACTTCTGCACGTCGTCCTTGTCCATGCGGTGACCAGCTTCTACGGCCAGCACCATGGTCACGGAGCTGAAAATCAGTATCATGGTCATCAACGCCACGAAAGCCAGCGGCAAATCCATGCCGTGCAGACCGGGGAAGGAGTTGAATACCTTTTCCGGAATAGGCCAATACGCCGAGTTGAACACGAACTCTTCAGCCTTGCCCACAAACACGGCGTGCTTGTGGCGGATAAGGCCGTAGGTGGTGAGGAAGGCGGCGAAGGTAAAGGCGTCGGACAGGAGGAAAAACCACATCATCAGCTTGCCGTAGCTCGCCTTGAAGGGTTCGTTGCCGCCGTCCCAGTTGCCGGTGCGCGGCGCGTCGGCGCCGGAAGTAGCGGCAGCCGTCGGGGGCGCCATAGTGGTCGGATTGGCCATTGCGGTCAGATTATACTCGAAAGCAGATTAGTGGTTCAAAAGTAGGAACAAATACAGGTACAGCCAAAGCGCGCCGAGAAAGTGCCAGTAGAGCGTGGCATTGCCAATTGAGAGCATGGCCCGCGAATGTACCTGATACTTAAGGGTTCGCACCAGCACCACGCTCACGAAAATGAGGCCCGAGAGCAAGTGAAAAGCGTGCACTCCCATCAGCACGTAGAGGAAGGAGCCGGACGGGTTGGCATCGGCCCCGCCGAAGAACGTGCGTCCCGCAATCAGGTCGCCCCACACCGACACCTGCCCGTACACAAACGCGAGGCCCAGCAGCAGGGTTAGGCCCAGGCCTAGCTTCGTGCGCTTGATTTCGTCCTTGCAGGCCGAGTAGTAGGCCCATTGCATGGCTGCGCTGCTTACCATCACCAGCAGGGTATTGTAAAGCAAGCCAATGGGCAAATCAAATTCACGCCAGTTGCCCTCGTCGCGGCGCACGATGTAGCCGCTGGTGAAGGCAGCAAAGCTCATGATAATGCTGAAAATGAGCAGGATAAGTACCACCCGCTTGGGGTGCATGCCGGTGCCGACCTGCTGTTCGGCCGTAATTTCCGAAGGAGTCATATCAGTTAGTTGTCAGTTGATAATTGTCGGTTGTCAGGGCTGCCGTTTGCGCTTCGTAGCCCGACCCTTGACAACAAACGGCGGGCAACTTAGGCTCACGAAAAGGCACTAAAGTTTGTCCAGCACCAAGGCAATCTGCACGATGGGCAAATACAGAAACGAGCCGAACATGATGCCCAGCGCCGCCTTGCGCGACTGCTTGCGCATGAGCTGCAAGGTCAGAATCAGGAAGCCCACGCCGGCCAGCACGGCCACCATGGCCGAGGTCTTACCGGCAATGCCGAACTCCAGCGGCAGCAAGCTCAGCGGGATGAGCAGCACCGTGTAAGTCATTATCTGGAACGCCGTGCGCAGGTCGCGGTTGCCGGGCGAAGGCAGCATCTTGAACCCCGCTGCCTTGTAGTCCTCATCCGCTACCCAGGCAATGGCCCAGAAGTGCGGAAACTGCCACATAAACTGAATGCCGAATAGCACCCAGGCTTCGATGCCAATGTAGCCCGTAGCGGCCACCCAGCCAATGAGCGGCGGCAACCCGCCTGGCATGGCGCCCACCGCCACGCACACCGGCGAAATTGTCTTGAGCGGGGTGTAAATGAAACCGTACAGAATCAGCGAAAGCAAGGACAGCGCGGCCGTGAGCGGGTTGAAAAAGTAAGCCAGCAGGGCC
>CAXUEM010000316.1:0-4091 GCA_964249885.1 uncultured Hymenobacter sp.
ACCCTACTTGCGACGCAGCCAGCAGGGGGTCGAACGTTTAAGAAATCAGAGTCAAGCACGGCGGTGCCGGCAGCCGGCACCGCGGCCGCCAAACCAGTGACCGCCGCGCCGGCCCGGCCCTACGTGGTGCGCCCCGGCGACAACCTGACCCGACTGGCCCGGGAGCGCAACCTGAACGTGGCCGACCTCATGGCCTGGAATCAGTTAAAGTCGGAGACGCTGGTGAGCGGGCAGCGCTTGGTTTTTGCCGCCCCGGCGGAAGCTAAGCCACTGAAAGCTTCCGAAACGCTGACCGCGGAAGCTAAACCAGCAAGCCCGGCCGGACCGGTGCTGGACGCGCGCTTTCACCGGGTGCAGCCCGGCGACACGCTCTTCAATATCTCGCAGCGCTTCAAGATTTCGGTGCAGGAGCTGCGCAAGCTCAACAACTTGCCAACCAACGAGGTGAAGCTAGGCCAGAAGCTGCTGGTGCAGGCCGGCTAAACAAGACTGAATACGTTCTTTGGAGCAGGCCTGGAGCTTCAGCACTAAACCGGCCCGCTCCCGCTCAGAAGCCCCGCGCCCGCCCGGCGCGGGGCTTTTTTGCGACTCATTCGGGCGGGCGTTTTTATTTATACTGGAATTAGCCGGACCTTGGCAGCTGATTTCGGCCTGGCCCGAGCTTTTTCTGAGAGAATTCCTATGCTCAAAATCAACAAACAAGACGCGCTGGACTACCATACCCAGGAGCCGGCCGGCAAGATTGAGGTGGTGCCCACCAAGCCCGTAAGCACCCAGCTGGATTTGGCCCTGGCGTACTCGCCGGGCGTGGCCGAGCCGTGCAAAGAAATTGCTCTCAACCCCGACGATGTGTACAAGTACACGGCCAAGGGCAACCTGGTGGCGGTTATCAGCAACGGCACGGCGGTGCTGGGCCTGGGCAATATCGGCCCGGCGGCGAGCAAGCCGGTCATGGAGGGCAAGGGCGTGCTGTTCAAGAAGTTCGCGGGCATTGATGTGTTCGACATTGAAATTGACTGCCAGGACCCCGACGAGTTTATTCGCATCGTCAAGAGCCTGGAGCCCACCTTTGGCGGCATCAACCTCGAGGACATCAAGGCGCCGGAGTGCTTTCGGATTGAAACCGAGCTGCGGGCGAAGATGAACATTCCGCTCATGCACGACGACCAGCACGGCACGGCCATTATCTCGTCGGCGGCCCTGCTCAACGCGCTGGCGGTGGTAGGCAAGCGCATCGAGGACATCCGGATGGTGGTGAGCGGGGCGGGCGCGGCAGCCGTGTCGTGTTTGCGGCTGTACTTGGCCCTGGGCCTGCAGCGCGAGAACGTGGTGGTGTTTGACAAGGACGGCATCATCAACCAGGCCCGCACCGACCTGGCCGAGATTCAGATGCAGTTTGCCACCAGCAGGCAGATAACGACGCTGGACGAGGCCATGGAAGGCGCCGACGTGTTTCTGGGCCTCTCGGCGGCCAACGTGCTGCCCGCCGGCCTGCTCCTGCGCATGGCCGACGACCCCATCGTATTCGCTTTGGCCAACCCCGACCCGGAAATCAGCTACCAGCTGGCCATGGCCACCCGGCCCGACCTGATTATGGCCACCGGCCGCTCCGACCACCCCAACCAGGTGAACAACGTGCTGGGCTTTCCCTACATTTTCCGGGGTGCGCTGGACGTGCGGGCCACCGAAATCAACGAGGCCATGAAGCTGGCCGCCGTGCAGGCCCTGGCCCAACTCAGCCGCGAGCCCGTGCCCGATATGGTGAACAAGGCCTACGGCGACAACACCCTCAGCTTCGGCCGCACCTACCTGATTCCCAAGCCCCTGGACCCGCGCCTGATAACCAGCATCTCGCCGGCCGTGGCCCGGGCGGCCATGGAAAGCGGCGTGGCCCGGCTGCCCATCCTGGACTGGGCCGGCTACGAGGACCAGCTGCGCGCCCGTCTGGGCGTAAACCAGAAGCTGATGAACCGCCTCACCTCGGCTGCCCGCGCCAATCCCAAGCGGGTGGTGTTTGCCGAGGCCGACAACTACAAGATTCTCAAAGCCGCCCAGATTGTGCTTGATGAGGGTATCTGCACGCCTATTCTGCTCGGGCCGCCGGCCCGAATTCAGGCCATTGCCAAGGCGAATAGCCTGGATTTGGCGGGCTGCGAAATCATTGACATTCTGACGGATGACGCCCGCCGCGAGCGGTACGCCGAGCTGCTCTACCTCAAGCGGCAGCGCCGGGGCATCACGCTCTACGAGGGCCGCCGCCTGCTGCGCGAGCGCAACTACTTCGCCGCCATGATGGTGGAAACCGGCGAGGCCGACGCCTGCATCACCGGCCTGAGCAAGGACTACGGCCAGAGCATCGGCCCGGCCCTGCGCGTGATTGGCGTGGAAGAAGGCGTGGGCCGCGTGGCCGGCATGTACATCATTCAGCACAAGCGCGGGCCGTTTTTCTTCGCCGATACCACCGTCAACATCAACCCCACGGCCGAGGAAATGGTCGATATCATCGGCCTGACGGCCCGGGCCGTGCGCTTTTTCGATGCAGAGCCCCGCATGGCGGTCATCTCCTACTCCAACTTCGGCTCCAACGCCGGCGAGCTGCCCACCAAAACCCGCCGCGCCACCGAGCTGGCCCAGGCCCGCTACCCGGATTTGCTGATTGACGGCGAGATGCAGGCCAACGTAGCCCTGAGCCCGCAGCTCTTGCAGGAGCAGTACGGCTTCTCGCCGCTGGCCGAAAAAGGCGCCAACACGCTCATTTTTCCCAACGTCGAGTCGGGCAACATTGCCTACAAGGTGCTGCAGGAAATCGGCGGCGCCGAGGTTATCGGGCCCATTCTGATGGGCATGCGCAAGCCGGTGCACATTCTGCAGCTCGGGGCCAGCGTGCGCGAGATTGTGAACATGACGGCCATTGCCGTCGTCGACGCCCAGCAGGGGGGCAAGGCCCTGTAAGGCGTCGCCCCCCCTGCTGGCTTGGATAAACTTTCGCCGCCTCATTTTTTAGCCGATAAAGCCAGTAGTTTTGGGAGATAATCCCGGCTCAGCCGTGTTAGCCAGGCCCCGAATTCTATCCCCTCCCCGACCTGCCCGATGATAGCCTACCTCGACGGAACCCTCGCCTACAAAGACGCCACGCTCGCCATCATGGACCTGGGCGGCATCGGCTATGAAGTCCGCATTTCGCTGGCCACGTTCAGCAAGCTGCCGGCCGAAGGCGAGAAGGCTAAAATCTACACCTACCAGCACATCAAGGAAGATGGGCAGACGCTCTACGGCTTTCTGGACCCGAGCGAAAAGGTGTTGTTTATGCACCTGATTGGCGTCTCGGGCATAGGGCCGGGCACGGGCATCGTGATGGTGAGCAGCATGAGCGTGGCCGAAATCCGCGAGGCCATCGTGAGCGAGAACGTGCGCGCCATTCAGAGCATCAAGGGCGTGGGCCCCAAAACCGCCCAGCGCGTGATTCTGGAGCTGCGCGACAAGCTGCGCAAAGACGAGCTGCTGGCCAAGGCCGGCGTCGACACCGTGCCGCTGGCTCGCCAGCACAATACCCGCCGCTCGGAGGCGTTGCAGGCCCTGGTAACCCTGGGCTTCGCCCGCGCTGCCGCCGAGAAAACCCTCGACGTGATTTCGAAAAAGCATGGGGGCGAGCTGAGCGTGGAGGAATTGATTAAATTTGCTTTGAAGTCGAACTAGGCACGACGGGCAGCATTTTTGCGAGGGCAGTCTGAGTTGTTTTTTGCGGGGCGGCACCGTTCGCGTCAGCACCCCCTGCTGGCCGGGTCCCGGCGGGCAGTTGGCCCGGCAGCGGGCCAATAGCATTATTGTTACTCAGGCGCTTACCTTCACTCCACTCGTTTTTCTATAGACTTACACCTTTACGGCCCTTTGCTTTCTTAGTCTTATCCAGTAGCCTGCGTTTCGCGCGGGCCGCTTCCTTTATTGCTGCTTGAAATCCGGTACTAAGCTCCTCCCTGCGTCGGTTCTGATGGTTGCGTCGCTGCTGACGTGGGTGGCACAGGCGGGCGCCCACGGCCTGACCTCGCTGCGCCGTCCGTTTCAGACCTCGCCCGCCCAGGGCCGGCCGGCAC
>CAXUEM010000317.1:0-4090 GCA_964249885.1 uncultured Hymenobacter sp.
GGGCGAGGTTGAACGACAAACCCAGGGCCGCCAGCAGGGGGGCGCGGCGTCGGGCGGCATAAGAGAACGAAAAGCGCATGAAAAGCAAAAACAGAGTGGGCCAGGAATTGCGTGAAGATAGAGCTGCCACGCGATTTTTATCCGACCCAATGCAACGCCGAGCATATACAGTGTATTCCTGTTGCTACTTTAGCTTCGTGTTGCCCGCCTTTTCCTCTTATTGCCCGGCCTATGTGTCAGAGACTGTTACAGCTGCTGCTTTTTCTCGTATTTATGGGACTACTGCCGGTGGGCTGTTGCAATGCGCCAACACTCGACTATTTAAGCCTTAAAGCTATTGCCTTTAACTTGATTGAAGCGAGGCCTGGAGGCGGGCGGTACGTGGAGAATGGCCGAACAACTACAGCTAAGCTACGAATCAGTACTCAAGTGCAGGCTGATTTAGTAGCTGTGGTGCCACTAGGCTTTCCTTCCTTTGTGAGCCAGTCAATTGCCTCCAGCGCCTGTGACTCAGAATATGGGGGTAAAGGATTGAAAGACCAAGCGAAGACCGTTGCTTTTACCAGCCGGCAACTTTTCAATGGTATAGCTCCCGGCCAATCCCTAAACCAGTTCGTGCGCTGCGTAGGCTATGGCAAATCCGTTAGTGAAAATGATACAGTAGCGGTTCCGCTGTCGCAATTAGCTGACTCTATCAACGTGTGGGCGAATAAAAGAGGCAGCGCACAATTCTCGCTCTACCTCAGCCCCAAGCCCCGCGACAATCCCCGCCAGCAGTTCGAGCTGCGCATCACACTGGCCAGCGGCAAGGAAATCAGCCAGACCACTCCCGAAATTATCTGGGAGTAAGGTCGGCTTCGGGCTGCGCCACCGGCAGCTGCCCCGGCCGGGCGTAGCCAAAGCGCACCGGCGCGCCTACCGGGTGGTAGCCGTCCAGGCCCGACACGGCCGTGGCCTCCAGCGCGGCCAGGTCCACGGTGCCGTCGGGGCGCAGGCCGGCTTCCTGAATGTACACGTGCTCGACCACGCCCACCAGCAGCACGGTGCCGTTGAAAACTGAGTGTTCCTCACGCAGGCGCAGGCCGATGCTGAGCGGGCTTTCGGCCACGTAGGGCGCCGGGAAACCGTCGCGGTACTCGGCCCCGAAGCCGCAGACCGTAAACTCCGACTCCTCATCCGGGAAGTTGGCCGAGGTGTAGTGGGCGGCGGCACTCAGCGAAAACGGCACCTGATTGAGCGTGTAGCAGCCGCCGTTCTGCTTGATGTTCTGGTAGGTGTGGCGCGGCACCGTGGTCGGGCGCGTGACCAGGCCCAGCACCGCCGGGTCGGAGCCCAGGTGCAGGGCGGAGCTGAAAATGGCCAGGTTGGTTTGGCCGTCGGGCGCCCTCGTGCCTACCAGGTTAGCGGGTTTGTAGCCGGGCAGGCCGTTGACGAGGTTGAGGCGGTAGATTCGCTCAAAAGCGGCGATGTCGGCGGCGGTGAGGTGGCGCAAGGCGGGCAATTATCAGTGAACAGTGCGCAGTGAACAGTTGAGCTTGATTAAGTTCTTGGCGGGCGCCTGATTATTGCCTGCTGCCAGCAGGGGGGGCTACTACTGCACACCGGCGGCCCAGCGGTCCATTTTCTTTTCCAGCACGGCCAGCGGCATGGAGCCGTCCTTGAGCAGCTCGTCGTGGAAGTTGCTGAGGTTGAACTTGCTGCCCAGCTGCTTTTCGTATTTGGCGCGCAGCTCCCGGATTTTGAGCTGCCCGATTTTGTAGCCCAGCGCCTGGCCCGGAATGGCCATGTAGCGCTCAATGGCCGAGGTGGCCTCGGCGGGGCTGGTGCTCAGGTTGGCCAGCAGGTAGGCTATGGCCTGCTCGCGGCTCATCTGGCGCGAGTGCAGGCCGGTATCGACTACCAGGCGCACGGCGCGCAGCATTTCGTCGCCCAGGGAGCCCATGCGCTGATACGGGTCCTGGTACAGGCCCAGTTCCGGCCCCAGGCTCTCGGCATACAGCGCCCAGCCCTCCACGTAGGCGTTCTGGAAGCTGAAGCGGCGGAACTGCGGCAGGTTGGTGTTTTCCTGCTGCAGCGAAATCTGGTAGTGGTGGCCCGGAATGGCCTCGTGCAGAAACAAGGACTCCATGCCGGAGGTAGTGGCGAACTTGGTGGCGTCCGGTATCGGCACGTAGAACACGCCCGGCCGCGAGCCGTCCGGCGAGCCCTGGTTGTACTCAGCCGAGGCCGAGGCTTCGCGGAATTTTTCGGTCTGCCGAATCTCGAACTTCGACTTGGGCGTGCGGCCGAACAGCTTTTCCAGGTTGGGCTTCATCCGCTGATGGATGTCCTCAAAGGCCTTGAGAACCTCGCCGGGCTTTTGGTAGGGCGTGAACTTGGGGTCGGTGTTCAGGTGCTTGAAAAATGCCTGCAGGTCGCCCCGGAAGCCTACTTCGGCTTTCACCTTTTCCATGCCGGCGCGGATGCGCGCCACCTCGCGCAGGCCGGTCTGGTAGATTTCCGCGGGCGTCTTGTCGGTCGTCGTCTCGTACTTCACGAAGTAGGCGTAGATGTCCTTGCCGCCGGGCAGGGCGTCGATGCCGCTCGTGGCGCGGGCCTGGGGCAGGTACTCGGTTTTCAGAAACGTGCCCAGCTTGCGGTAGGCCGGCACCAGGCTGGTCGTAATAACTTCTTTGTAAGCGGCCGTGAGGCGGGATTTATCGGCCTCCGAAAAGTCTTTCGGGAAGCGCGTGATGGGGCCGTAGTACAGGCTTTTGGTGGGGTCCGTCACCACCATGTCATCGGCCAACAGCTGCGGAATGACCTTGGCGACCAGCGTGCGCGGCATCACTACGCCCCGCTGCATGCCGGTGCGGAAGTTGGCAATGGCCGAGTCGGTCCAGGCCGTGAAGCCGCGGGCGCGGCCCAGCCAGTTGTCATAGTCCTGCACGGTTTTAAACGGCTGAATGCCCTGGCCTGAGCCGTACTGGCCCAGCGTGAGGTGCAGGCCGTACATCTGGTTGGCCGGCATCATCCAGGTGTTGAGCTTGAGGCCGTTGAGGCCGCGCTGCATCTCGTACTCGAAGATGTCGTAGCTGAGCTGGTCGTTGGCGCTGAGCTTTTCGCGGTCGAACTGCTGCAGGCGGGTGAGGTGGCTTTGGTAGAAGCTGCGCAGCGTATCCCGAAAGGCGCGGGTCTGGTTGTTGGGCAGCTGGTCGTTGTAGCGGTTGTCGCCGTAGGCCGTGGCCGCGAGCGGGTCAAGCTGGGAGTTGCGCTGCCAGTAGCTTTCAAACAGCTCGTTCAGCTTCTGGTCGCCGGCCGCGGCGGTTGTGGGACCCGCGTTGGCGGCGGTGCCGGCTGCGGCGCCCGTTTCGGCGGGGCCGCCCGAGTTGCAGGCGGTGAGCAGGGTGGCGGCGGCCAGAGTCAGGAAGAGATGCTTTTTCATGGGTGGGAAAATAAAGCGCAGCGCGAGCAGTTGAGCGTGCAAGTACGCACCGAAGCGCGGCTTTCCGGCGCCAGCAGGGGGGTAGGGACGCGGCGCACCGTTGCTGACGGCCAACCTGTTTTCTTCGCCTTTTATCTGAATTAGGATGATGCTATTTCGCTGGCTGCCCGCCCTGCTTTTGCTGCTTTGCCCCCTGCTGGCTGCGGCCCAAGCCCGCCTCAACCTGGCCCTGGAGGCCGACGCCAACCGCGGCCGCCCGCTGCTGCTCTGGGCCCGCCAGACCGACGGCGGCACGGTGGTCGGCTTCGACACGACCGCCTTTCGGCAGGGCCGCGGCAGCGTATGCCTAACCCTGGAAAAAGCCGCTGACCCCACTGATGCGGCGCTTTATACGCTGTTCTCCTTTCCCGTCGATTCAGTGCGCGGCCGCCAGGTCACGGTCAGCGGCTGGGTGCGCACCCGCGGCTTCACGGGCCGGGCCGGGCTGTATGCCTACGCCCATACGCCCGATGATGATGACGGCAAAGACCGCCGCGACCTTGTGGAAACCCTGCCGCCCAACCAGGACTGGCGCCGCCTGGAAGTGACGCTGGCCGTGAAGCCCACCGCCACCGCCTTTGGCCTCGGCGTGCGGGCCTATGGCAGCGGGCAGGTCTGGTTTGATGA
>CAXUEM010000318.1:0-4088 GCA_964249885.1 uncultured Hymenobacter sp.
GGACGCAGTACTGCATCGTGATCGTGACCCATTCCATGGCGCAGGCGGCGCGGGGTGTGCGGGCATCGGTGGTGCGTCTCTCGCCCTCGGTGCACGACCACGGCGACTACGGCTTCGTGCCCACGCTCATCACTATTGCCCGCCAGCAGGGGGCCGCCGCCTACGTGGGCGAGGGTCACAACCGCTGGCCGGCCGTGCATCGGCTTGATGCGGCCCGCCTGTTCCGGCTCGTGCTGGAGCAGGGCGAGGCCGGAGCCGCCTACCACGGCGCCGCCGACGAAGGCGTGCCCATGCGCGACATTGCGGCCGTCATCGGCCGGCAGCTGCAGCTGCCGGTGGTGTCCAAATCGGCCGAGGAAGCCGAAGCGCATTTCGGCTGGATGGCGCGCTTTGTGGGCATGGACTTGTCGGCTTCGAGTGCCCTGACGCAGCAGCGGCTGGGCTGGCGGCCCACGCACTCGTCGCTGCTGACTGATTTAGAGCAGGGCAGCTACTTTAAAAGCTAAGCCGCGCAGGGCTTAATAATCAAAAGTGCCAGCCGGGGGCAGTTCCACTTCCATTATTACCCCCTGCTGGCACTGCTGGCGGGCAGCCTAGCTTACTCTTGTCTTCAGACGAGTCTTAAAACAGGCTGCCCTGCACGGCCTGCGGGATGATGCGCGGCGGCGGCACGTCGAGGCCGCTCAGCTCGCGCATGCGGGCCAGAAAGTAACTGGCCCAAACCGGCGCGTGCCGCACATCGCGCTGATGAACGAAGAAATAGATTTCGTGCAGGCCCTGGGCCAGCCACTCGGTGAGGCGGCCGGCCCAGAAGTCGGCCCGCTGATAATCGGACGGAATCAGGCCGTGGCCGTTGAAGCGGATAAAGGCGGTGGCGGTGGTCAGGCGCTGGTGCAGCACGTCGCGGCGCCCAGCCACGTCGGTGATGACCAGCGTCTTGTTGAGCGCCTCCAGCGTGGCCAGCACGGCGTCGCGCAGGCCCGCATCCTGAAACCAGCGCGGGTGGCGCAGCTCCACGGCCAGGGGCACCGCGGCCGGAAAATCGAGCAGAAACCGCTCCAGCCGGGGCAGGTGCTCGGGCGCGAAGTGGGGCGGCAGCTGCAGAAAGGTCCAGCCCAGATTGTCCTCCAGCCCGGCCACGGCCCGGCTGAAGGGCACCACCAAGTCATCGGTCTGAAACAGCTCCCGCTCGTGGCTGATGCTGCGTGGCAGCTTGGGGCAAAACTTGAAGCCCGGGCCCACCAGCTCGCGCCAGCGCCGCACGGTGCCCGCGTCGGGGATGCGGTAGTGGCTGGTATTCAGCTCCAAAGAGTTGAACTGCCGGGCGTAGTAGTGCAGGTAGTCCGGCTCCTTAATGCCCAGCGGAAAGTAGGAACCCAGCCATTCCTTGTTCGTCCAGATGGGGCAGCCCACGTGCAAGCCGGGCGTGGTGGGCTGCGTAGGGGGGGCCCGGGCCAGCACAGCCGCGGTGTCGGGGTGGTCGGGCGGCAGCCGGAAATCAACGTAGCGCAGGTCAGGCAAACGGCCAAAATCCATGGGGCAAAAGTACGCCGAAACCAGCCCCGGCCAGATGTTAAAGCAATGCTTGAAGTATTACGAAATAATTCGGATATGTGCAACCAACCTTCCGGCCCGAAACGCTCCCAAAGGCCAAAATTTTGCACCAGCCGGAAAATCTAATTTTTCGGGAGCCAGGGCGCGTCCGCCAAACTGTCAAAAAGCGGTTCTCGGGTTACTGAGGGAAGCTTATTATTTTCCTTCTTGGATTAATTAAATACAAGTTTTATCGAAAAAGGCCAATTATACGGCCTGCCATTTCGGCGGAACGGGGCAAAGTACTCGGTTGGGCCTGGTCGTCGGTCCTAGCTTTGGTGGGTTCACCATCCAGTAGTTCTAGTGATTTTATTCTTCCGCCGCTTCACCGCCCTGGCCTTCTGCCTTTGCCTGTTGGCTCTTTGCGCAGAGGGCCGGACTCGGGTCCGGCCGGCCCACTTAACCGAGCCTACCAAAGCCAGCCGCCACCTGGTGCTGCGCGGCCGGGCCTCCTGGTACGGCCGGGCGTTTCAGGGGCGGCGCACCACGAGCGGCGAACGGTTCAACCGCTTTGAGTATACCTGCGCGCACAAAACCCTGCCCTTCGGCACCCGGCTGCGCGTGACCAACCCCACTAACGGCAAGTCAGTGGTAGTGCGCGTCACCGACCGGGGGCCCTTCCGCCACCAGCGCATTCTGGATTTGGCCGAGGTGGCCGCCCGCCCGCTGGGCATCGTCTGCTGCGGGGCCGCCAGCATCATTGCCGAAGTAGTGCCCGCTACCACGCCGCTGGGCCCCACCACCGCTCCCGCCAACCTGGCGGCCCTGTGCGCAGCCGACCCGGCTCCCAAGGCCCCTTTCACCACGTATGCTGCTCCGGAAGAGCCTGAAGCAGCCGCGCTGCTGGCAGAAACCAGCGCGGCCGACAGCCCGGCGGTGCTAGGTGCCACCCCGGCTGTCCAGCAGCCGGCCCACTCGCCGGCGTACATCGTGCAGGCCGGCACGTTCGCCAATGCCGTTAATGCCCAGGCCGTGCAAGCCAAGATTAAGTCGCTGGATGCCCGGCTGGATGTGCAGATAGCCACCGAAAACATTGCCGGGCAGGTACTGAGCCGGGTGCTCATTGGGCACTTCCCCGCCCGCCCCGAAGCCGAAGCCGTGCGCCGGCGCCTGCAGGTATGGGGCATTGGCGGGCTCGTGCGCGAAATAGCCGGGCTTTAGCCGCACCCCGAAAGCTGCGCCTGGACCGCCCCGCGTTTCCAGGCCGTCCGGCCGGGAGCGGGTGCGCAGCCATTTACGACCAATAATTACGCCCTAGGGGCGAGCCGGGGCCGCCGGGCGCGGGGCCAGCTGCGGCGGCACGGGTAGCGGCACGGTGCCGTTTTGGTAGAGGCGCAGGTAAGCCAGGTACTGGCTGGGCCGCAGCGTGCGCCCCACCGCCAGCCGGTGCGCCTGCGTCAGCGCCGTGATGGTATCGAGCGTGGCCATGCTGATGGGCATGCGCAGGGCATCGAACTGCTCCAGCGTGTGCCGGGTGCTGCCGCGCAACAGGACCTTCTGGCGGTAGCTCAGCCGCAGCACGTCGCTGAGCGGCGCCACAAAGGCCGCGGCCCGCCGCTGGGCCGAAGTAAGGGGCGGCCGGGGAGCGGTAGGCGCCACGAGGCTCAGCAGCACACTCAGCAGGGTCTGCGGCAGATAAATAAGCAATGTCATCCTAAAGGAAAATCGGGCGTAGGGAATAGGGTAAGGGCCGCAATAGCTGTTCGCCAACAGCCCTTTGGCGGTAGCCGCCGCGCGGCAGCCGGAAAGGAAGAAGCTGCCAAGAGATGAAAACCCGCCCGGCCAGCGGACTAGTAGCTATATACCAAGGATTACGACTCTCAGATGCTGCAAAGTAAGAGAGAATAAGTCCGGGCACCGGGCTGCCGGGGCTGGTCCTTGTACAGGCTGGACATATGCTAGACATATGCTAGACATATGCTAGACATATGCTGGACAATTTCTGCCGGCCGCCAGCCAGCTGCTTCTTCTGGCTTCGGTGGCGTGCGCGCCACATCCGGATGCTGCGCTTTGCTTGCAGATGCGGGGCCGGTATAGGATGCACCGGTTGCCGGCTGAGCCAGACAGCATAAGGATAAGCGGCGCGCTACCTTAGCGCCTGACTTATCAATGCGCAAATGCCCCGACTTTTACTTTTTTCTGCTTTGCTGCTGCTGGCTCTAACGGGCCGGGCCCAACAGCCCGACTCGGTGGCTGCGCCGGCTGCCGACAGCCTGGGGGCTTGGGCCAATCTTATCCGGCCGACGGCTGAGGCACCGCTACCGGCCCTGCCCACCATTCAGCCTTTGCTGAGCCGGGTGGCGGGAGTGCAGTACACGCCGTATTCCGGGGCGCCGGGGGCCTGGGCTACGGTGCGCATTCGGGGAGTAGCCAACGTGAGCGGCAACAGCCAGCCGCTGTACGTGGTAGATGGCGTGCCGGCCTACAATACGGACGTGACGCCGGAGCAGTGGACCAGTGCGGCCCGGTTTCTCAGCGGGAGGCAGTTTTACTAC
>CAXUEM010000319.1:0-4085 GCA_964249885.1 uncultured Hymenobacter sp.
AAGTCATTGCCTTCAACCGCCAAAATGAGGCCCGCGTGATGCCGTTCTTCGAGCAGGAGCTGCTGGAAAGGGCCGAAAAAACCGACGGGCTGGGCAGCGCCAAATACCGGGCCGCGCTGGCCCGCTCCAACCGCGCAAGCCGCCGCGGCCTGGACCGGCTGTTTGCCGGCAGTCAGCTGGTGGCCCTGGTCGGCATCACCGCCGGTCCGGCTTGGAGCCTGGACCTCGTGCACGGCGACTCCGACGCGGGCCAGAGCTTCACCACGCCCGCCGCCACGGCCGGCTACCCCCACCTGACCGTGCCGATGGGCCAGGTGCACGGGCTGCCGGTAGGCCTGTCCTTCGTGGGGCCGGCCTGGAGCGAGGCCCGCCTGCTGGGCCTGGGCTACGCCTACGAGCAGGCCACCGGCCACCGGCGGGCGCCGCAGTTTCGGGCCGGGCTGGCCGGGCAGTAGAGCCGCTCCGGCCCGGCCGGCTTAGCCCCGGAACAAGGAGTTGTGGTACTGCAAAAACTGCGGCGCCGGCTGGGCATCCTTGCTCTTCGGCGTATGCAGCTTCTGCCCATGAAAGTTGTAGTACGCCTTGCCGTTGGAAAACTCCTCGCGGATGCGTGAGCTTACTTCAATGACCAGATTATCAGCATTTACCGTGAGGTAGTGCCGGTCGAAGAGCGTGTGCAGGTCGGAGCGCAGGAGCAGGCCGTTGCCGATGACGCTGGGGCCGGCCTCGGCGTAGGGCTGAATGTGCGCGGCTTCGAGCACGGGTAGAGTTTTCTCGCCCGAGATGGCGCAGCGCTTGCCGTAGGCCTCCGTGACGGCGGCGCGGAAGGCGCCCTGGCCCAGCCGCATTTTGGTTAGGGCCAGGCCGTACTGCGGCGGCAGGGCTTCTTCCAGCACCAGGCTGGGCGCAGGAGCGCTCAGGTCCGGCACGTAGAGCCCAGTTTGGTAGCGGGGTAGCAGTTCCTGTACGGCGGCCCACAGGTGCCTGCCTACGGGCGTTTGGTCGGAATAGCCCTTGCCCTGCACAATGCCGTCAGCCCAGTCGGCCGGGGCCGGAATCCAGTCGGCTTCCCGAAAGAACACGGGCGCATTAAGCACAATGCAAGTTATTTCCGAGTTGGCGTCTACCGCCTGGTGCCGGTTGCGGTGAATCAGGCTGGCAAACTGCTGGTAGGTGGCGGCCCCGTTGCGCGGCCCGAACATTTCCCAGGCCTGCGGCAGGCGCAGCTGAATTTGGCTGGCAAACTGCCCCAGCCCGACGATGCGGTGCTGCGGCTTGCGTAGCTTGAACAGGAAAAAGTCGCCCGGCTTGATGGCGGCAAACCGCTGGCCTGAAGGCTTCCAGAAGTTGATGTCCTCGCGCGGCTCCTGGCGCAAGAAATCAAACCAGTTGTAGTCCGTAACGCCGACGTAGAAATTCATGCAGCAGTGGCTGAAAGGGAAAGAAGCTACTGGTTTCGTTCGGCCAGCAGGGTGTCGTAGCGAGCTTTCAGCTCGTCGTACTGACGCACCTTTTCCAGGTACAGCTCATACATGCGCAGAAGCTTGTCTTTGCACTCGTCGAGGCCGCCGACCTGGTACACGGCTACCGGCTCGGCCACCACCGGGGCCAGTTCACGGAATTCCTCGGCGAAGTTGTGGTAGATGACCTCGCCCACCCGCCGGATGAACTCAAAGTCCAGGTTAGGCTCCTGGTAGCGGCGGTTGAGCGTGGCCCGGCTCAGGCCCAGCGCCTGGCAGAGCCGGGCGGCTTTCACCCCGCTTTTGAGGACGATTTCGTGCACAATTTCCCCGCGGTGTTGCTTGGCCATTTCGGGTCGGGCTAGTGAGGGCCAAAGGTGGGCCAGCCCGGCAGCGTCCCGGCCACCCATTATTTCCCCATTTTGAATCAACAAGCCGACTTATGAGACATATTTGTATCAAATACGTCTCAATACAGTCTGCATGGATGGCCGCCCCGACCTCACCCCCGTCCGCCTGCCGGACAATCCCATCCTCAACAACCCGTATTTAGCGCCCGCCAAACACTACGCCACCGACCTCGAAGGCAACCTCGACTATGCGAAGGTGGAGCAGGGCCGGCGCCTGTTCGTGCCCGAGGTGCAGGTGATACCCGGCCGCCACCAGGGCCAGAAAGAGGTGTTCGAGTTCAATGAAGCGGCCGCCTCCTACGGCACCCACCTCATCAACCTCGTGCGCAAGGAAGTAGGCCAGTGGCGCGCCGCCGGCTACCCCGACACCACCCGCGTCACGCGCGAGTTGCTCACGTACTGGTTCCTGAATGAGGAGCGGCTGGTGACCAAGCAGCTGTTTTTTGCCCAGCGCGAGGCCGTAGAAACCGCCATCTGGCTTAACGAGGTGGCGGCCCGCTCCAACGCCGGCAGCCACATCCTGAACCAACTGCGCGAAGGCCAGCAGGGGGTATCGGCCCAGGCCGCCGACCACCTGCCGCGCATTGCCTTCAAGATGGCTACCGGAAGCGGCAAAACCGTGGTCATGGCCGCCCTGATTCTCTACCACTACCTTAACCGCCAGCAGTACCGCCAGGACCCACGCTTCGCCGACAATTTCCTGCTCGTAGCCCCCGGCATCACCATCCGCGACCGGCTGGGCGTGTTGCGCGCCGACACGACTTCGGACCGCAACTACGCCCAGGACTACTACCACGAGCGCAAGCTGGTGCCCCCGGCCTACGAGGCCCTGCTGGACGGCCTCAACGCCCGGCTCGTCATCTGCAACTACCACCAGTTTGAGCCCCGCACCCTGCAAGGCAACAAGCGCGGTGTGTTCGACGGCAAGATTGGGGCCGACGGCAAAAAGCAGGACGAATACGAGGATTACGGCCAGGTTTTTCGGCGCCTGCTCAGCGGCTTTCGGCCCGGCAGCCGCCTGCTGGTGCTCAACGACGAGGCCCACCACTGCTACTTACCTCAAGAGGCTCCACCCAAATCAAAAGGAAAGAAGTCGTCTGGCTCCCCCTCTCCGCAGGAGAGGGGGCCGGGGGGTGAGGTTGCCCGCTCGGGTGAGGCCGCCGACGAAAATGCCCGCGCCGCCGTCTGGTTCAGCGGCCTGCGCGAGCTAAGCCAGCGCTACCAGCTGGCGGCCGTGTACGACCTCTCGGCCACGCCCTACTACTTACAGGGCTCCGGCTACCGGCCCTACACGCTGTTTCCGTGGATAGTGACCGACTTCGGGCTGGTCGAAGCCATTGAAAGCGGGCTGGTAAAAATCCCCTACCTGCCCGAAAAGGACGACACCCAGCAGCTGGACATGCCCGTGCTGCGCAACCTCTACGAGCACGTGCGCGACACGCTGCCCAAGATGGGCAAAGCCACCGAGCGCAAGGAACAGGGCGCCGCCTACGTGGAGCGCAAGCCCGACCTGCCCCAGCTGCTGGTCACGGCCCTCGACCAGCTGGTGGCGCACTACGAGGAATACGACCAGGGCGTGCGCGAGCGCGGCGAGCGGCGCCCGGAGCTGCTAAGCACCCCGCCGGTGCTGATTGTGGTGTGCAACAACACCGGTGTGTCGAAGGAAGTGTACAAGCACATTGCCGGCTACGAGTACGCCGACCCCGTGCACGGCCGGCAGGTGGCGCTGGGCCACCACGAGATTTTCTCGAACTACCTGCCCGACAAGTCGGCCCGCCACCGCCCGCCCACCCTGCTGATAGACTCCGACGCGCTGGAAAACAGCGGGCAGGTGGACGAGGAGTTCCGGCGCGTGTTCAAAGATGAAATCCGGCAGTTCCGGCATGAGTACCGCCGCCTCTACCCGGCCCGCTCGGCCGAGGACCTGACCGATGCCGACCTGCTGCGCGAGGTGGTGAACACCGTGGGCCGCCCCGGCAAGCTCGGCGCCCACGTGCGCTGCGTGGTGTCGGTGAGTATGCTGACTGAGGGCTGGGATGCGAACACCGTTACGCACATCGTGGGCTTGCGGGCTTTCGGCTCGCAGCTTTTGTGCGAGCAGGTGGCCGGCCGGGCCCTGCGCCGCCGCTACTACGAGCTGGTGGCGTATGACAAAAACGGCGAAGCTGTCGTGGGCACGACCAAGGCCGACAAGGCGCGCATCGTGGAGTATAAG
>CAXUEM010000320.1:0-4081 GCA_964249885.1 uncultured Hymenobacter sp.
GATTATTACCCGGCCGGAGGCCGGGTAATAATCGGCACGGGGCAGGAGCCCCGCGCCAGGGGGAGCCATATGCTTCGCTGCAATCTGCCTGACTGCCTTTTCTACTCACTTTTCACTGCTAACTACTTTCTGCCCCTGATGCCTAGCCGCCGCCACTTTCTGCAACAAGCCGGCGCCGTCACGGCCGGCACCCTGCTGGCGCCGGCGCTGCTGAGTGGCTGCACCGGCGAAGGCAGCCTGGCCCACATCAGCGGCGAGCTGCACGGACCCAACGCGGCGCTGGGCCACCTGCTGCGCGACCCCAGCCGCCTGCCCGCGCCCAGCCGGACACTGGATACGCAGGTGCTCATCATCGGCGGCGGGGTGGCGGGGCTTTCGGCGCGGCGGGCGCTGCACCAGCAGGGCCAAGCGGACACCCTGCTGCTGGAGCTGGCCGACGCGCCGGGCGGCAATTCAGCGGCGGGGCGCAACGCGGTGTCGGCCTATTCCTGGGGCGCCCACTACCTGCCTGTGCCCGACGTGCGCAACCACGAGCTGCTGGCGTTTCTGAAGCAGGCCGGCGCGCTCACGGGCTACGACCCGGCCAGCGGCCTGCCCATCTACAACGAGTATTTCCTCTGCCACGACCCCGAGGAGCGGCTCAGCATCAACGGGCATTGGCAGGACGGGCTGGTGCCCAGCCTGGGCCTGTCGGCGGAAGAGCAGGCGCAGTTTGCGCGGTTTTTCAGCTTTATCGAACAGCTTAAAGCCAGAAAGGGCGCCGACGGCCGCGACCTGTTTCGCATTCCGCTGGCCGAAACGAGCACCGATGCGCAGTTTCGGCAGCTCGACCAGCTCAGCTTTGCCGACTATCTGACCCGGGAAGGCTACACGGCGCCGGCCCTACGCTGGTACCTGGACTACGGCTGCCGCGACGACTACGGCGCCCTGGCCTCGCGGGTGTCGGCCTGGGCCGGGCTGCACTACTTTGCCAGCCGCAAGGGCCGCGCCCACAACGCCGGCGCCAGCGACGTGCTCACCTGGCCCGAGGGCAACAGCTTTCTGACCGAACAGCTGCGCCAGCAGGGGGTCGGCGACATCTTGACCAACACCCTGGCCTATGAGCTGCGCGAAACGCCGGCCGGCGTCGAGGTGCTGGCTTATGATGCCGCGGCCCGCCAGACCCTGCGCATCCGGGCCCGGCAGGTGCTGCTGGCCACGCCCGCCCAGAGCACGCGCCGGCTGCTCAGCCAGGTGGCCGGCCACGCCCTGCCGCCGGCCACCGCGTTTCACCACGCGCCCTGGCTCATTGCCAACCTCACCGTGGACGGCCTGCCCCAGGGTCCCGGCCGCCCCTTGAGCTGGGACAACGTGCGCTACGGCAGCTCCTCGCTGGGCTACCTCAACGCCACCCAGCAGGCCCTGAGCCAGGACACCTACGGTCCCAAGGTCATCAGCCTCTACTGGCCCCTGACCGACGAGGCCCCCGACCTGGCCCGCCGCCGCGCCTACCAGACCACCTACGCCCAATGGTTGCCCCGCGTGGTAGCCGAGCTGGAAACCTACCACCCCGGCGTCACAGGCCACATCCGCCGGGCCGACCTCTGGGTCTGGGGCCACGGCATGGTGACCCCCACGCCCGGCCTGGTTTGGGGCGCGGCCCGGCAAGCCGCGCTGCGCCCGCTGCGGGAGCGCATTTACTTCGCCCACACCGACTTAAGCGGAATTTCTATCTTCGAGGAAGGATTCTACCAGGGCCTGCGGGCCGCCCAGGAAATCATGGCCGAAAGCAAAATGCCTCCTCATTAAAATGCCCCAGCCCTGGATACGCTCGGCCCGCTACGACGGGCTGCTGATTCTGCTGCCGCCGTTTCTGGCGCTGGCGGTGGTGCTGGCCGTGCCGCCGGCCTACCGGTCCACGGCCCAGATGCCCCTGCTGGCCTGGCTGGGGCTGGTTTTGCTCATTGATGTGGGGCACGTGTATGGCACCCTGTTCCAAACCTACTTCGACCCGCGGAAACGCCGGCAGTGGCGCCGGCTGCTGTGGCTGGCGCCGCTGGCTTGCTACGCGGCGGGCGTGGCCCTGCACGGCGTGAGCGGGCTGCTGTTCTGGCGGGTGCTGGCGTATCTGGCCGTGTTTCACTTCATCCGGCAGCAGTACGGCTTTCTGCGCCTCTACTCCCGGCACGACGACCAGGCAGTAGCCGCCGCCGGCCCGCCCGCGCCCGGCCGCTGGCTGGCTACGGCCCTGATTTACTATGCCACCATCTACCCCCTGCTGCACTGGCACTTCTCCTCGCCGCGCAACTTCAACTGGTTTGTGAACGGCGACTTCGTGCAGCACGACTGGCCCGCCGGCCGGCTCGTAGCCAGCGTGTTATACTTTGGGCTGATTGCGCTCTACGGGCTGCGCGAACTCTGGGAATACCGCCGTACCCGGCAGTTCAACTGGCCGCGCAACCTGCTGCTGGGCGGCACCCTGCTGGCCTGGTACGCGGGCATCGTGTGGTTCAACGGCGACCTGGCCTTCACCCTCACCAACGTGGTGTCGCACGGCATTCCGTACCTGGCGCTGGTATGGGTGACGGGCAGCGCGCCCGCCGCCGCGCCGGCGCCGGGCAGCGCCGCAGCTACTTCCGCGCCCAGCCGGCGCGGGCTTTGGGCCGGGCGCTATGGCCTGCTCATCTTTCTGGGCTTGATTATCGGGCTGGCCTACCTGGAAGAAGGCATCTGGGACGGGCTGGTCTGGCGTGAGCACGCCCCGGCCTTTACCTGGTTCCAAAGCCTGCCCGAAATAGCCCAGCCCACGCTGCTCATGTGGCTGGTCCCCCTGCTGGCCTTGCCCCAGGCCACGCACTACGTGCTGGACGGCTTCATCTGGCGCCGAAGCAAGGGGAAATAGTAAACAGTCAGTTCACAAATAAGAACGTCATGCTGAACGCAGTGAAGCATCTCGCCAGGGGCAGTACTCCCATTGTTCAACGACCCCGAGTGAGATGCTTCACTGCGTTCAGCATGACGTTCATTTGTTCAGCGCTTAGGCCTACTTCGTAATCACCAGCTCTACCCGGCGGTTCAGCTTGCGGGTTTCTTCGCGGTCGTTTTTGAAGCGGGGCTTGCTGCCGCCGAAGCCGATGGTGCTGATGCGGTTTTCATTCACGCCGCGGCTCACGAGGTAGCGCTTCACCTCGGCCACCCGGTCTTCGCTCAACTGCTGATTTTTGTCGGCCGGCCCCACGTTGTCGGTGTGGCCTTCGAGGCGGATTTCAATGTTCGGGTTCAAAGCCAGCGTGATGGCCAGGCGGTTCAGCTCGGCGTAGGAAGCCGGCAGCAGGGTGGCTTTGCTTTGGGCGAAGATGATGGTGGGCAAGGCCAGCCGGGCGCCCACCGCGGCCGGGCGCAGCAGCAGGTCGCGCCCCACCGAGCCGCCGGCGAACAGCACCGTATCGACCGTGCTCAGGAAGCCGCCGCCCCCGCTGGCCTCCACGCGGTAGCGGCCAGGCTTGAGCGAGAGCTGGAAGCCGCCGGTGCGATTATCAACCACCACGGAGGCCTGAAAATCAACGCTGCCGGCCAGCAAGGTGGCCTTCACCTGCCCGCTGGTCACGGCCTGCCGGCTGGCCGCATCGAGCACCCGGCCGGTAAAGAGCACCCGCGCGCCGTTCTCGTTCACCGCCAGCGTGCTGTCGGGCCGGGTGCGCTGCGTGCGGGCGGCGCGGTAGAGGTCGGCGGGCGCGACGGCCACGCGGGCGGCCGCGAAGTAGGCCTGCTGGCCGTCGTCGGTGAGCGAAAAGTAGGCGTCGAAGCCCGGCCCGTTGACCGGAGCGCCTAGGTTGCGCGGCTCGCTCCAGCGCGTCCAGGTGTCATCGAGCCGCTCGCTCACGAACACGTCGGCCGAGCCGTAGCCCTGATGGCCCAGCGAGCTGAAGTACAGCGTCTTGCCATCCGGCGCAAGCCAGGGCGCAAACTCGAAGCCCGGCGAGTTCACTACCGCCCCCAGGTTGCGCGGCTCGGAATAAGAGCCGCTGCCCTGGCGCAAACTCACGTACAGGTCGTTCAGCCCCTCGGAGTCGCCGCGCTCCACCGAGAGCAGCAGCACCTG
>CAXUEM010000321.1:0-4060 GCA_964249885.1 uncultured Hymenobacter sp.
GGGGATGGGGTCCCCGCGGAGAGCGAGGCGGATAGGAACAACTTGAAGACCGAAATCCACGCCGAAGAGCCCCGTCCCCACTACGCCCGCCGCCAGCAACCCACGCCCGAGCCGACCAGCATTCCCGACCACGTTTTCACAACCACGCCCCAACAGTGGAAAAACGTAAAAGAGCTAGGTCGCGCCATGCGCCAGGCCCCGACGCCTGCCGAAGACGCCCTCTGGCAAGCTCTGCGCGGCCAGCAGTTGGGCGTGAAATTCCGGCTCCAGCACGACATTGACTCCTTTATTGTTGATATTGTAAGCGTGCCCGCCAAGCTGGTGATAGAACTGGATGGCGCCGTGCATGGCGAAGCCGGCCAAGCCGCTTACGACGCCGGCCGCACCGAAATTTTGCAAGAATTGGGCTACCGCGTCCTTCGGTTTCCCAATGAAGCCGTGCTCACGCAACTGCCGGCAGTGCTGGAGAAAATCAAACAAAGCCTCACGCTCACCGCCGCCAGGGCCTGAATTCGCATGAACACGCTCCCTCACTTCGCTACTCCCCAGCTCCATTTGCTGCACCGCGGCAAGGTCCGCGACTCCTACCGCGTAAACGAGCAAACCCGCCTCATCATCGTTTCCGACCGGCTTTCGGCCTTCGACTCGGTGCTCGAAACCGCCGTGCCGCACAAGGGCGCGGTGTTGAATGGGCTGGCCGACTTCTGGTTTGAACGCACCCAAAGCATCATCCCCATCCACATTCTCAAGCTGATAGACGCCAACGCCACGCTCGTGCGCGAGGCGCAGCCCATCAAGGTGGAAATGGTGGTGCGCCAGTACCTGACGGGCTCAATGTGGCGCGGCTACCAGCAGGGCCAGCGCACGTTTTCGGGCGTGACGGTGCCCGACGGCATCGGCAAGCACCAGTCGTTCGGCCAACCGATTCTGACGCCGACGACCAAGGAGGAATCGGACCGCGAAATCACGCCCGAAAATCTGGTGCGCGAAGGATGGGTGAGCCGGGAGCTGTACGAGCAGATGGCGGAGAAGGCGCTGCAGCTGTTCAAAATCGGCTCCGATTTGCTGGCCCAGCAGGGCATCATTCTGGTTGATACCAAGTATGAATTCGGCTTGCTGAACGGCGAGCTAATGCTGATTGACGAAATTCACACGCCCGACTCCTCGCGCTTCTGGAGCGCCGAGGATTACGCCCGCAACCCCGAGGGCGTCGAGCAGATGGACAAGGAATATGTGCGCCAGTGGCTGATTGCCAACAAGAAAGACGGCCAGTACCCGCGCGCCCTGCCAGCCGACGTAACCCAGGAAGCCAGCCGCCGCTACCTCGACATCTACCAGCGCATCACCGGCCGAGCCCTGCCCACGGCCGACGAGCAGACCACCGGCGGCCACGTGCCGGCCCGCCTCGTGAGCAACCTCGTGCAAGCCGGCATCATCAAAGATGCCTGGGTGAACATCGTGATGGGCTCGCCGGCCGACCGGGAGCACGGCCTGGAAATCCGCTCGTTTCTCGAGGGCTACGGCGTGTTTACGCAGCTGCGCGTGTGCTCGGCTTACCAAAACGGCGAGGAAATTACGCGCCTGGCTGAGGTCTGGAACCGCAGCATTGAACCCGGCGTCATCATCGCCGTGGCCGGCCTGAGCAACGGCCTGGGCGGCGCCCTGGCCGCCAACGTGAACATGCCCGTCATCAGCTGCCCGCCGTGGAAGGATTTTGCTGAGCTCACGGCCAACCTCAACTCCTCGGTCATCCTGCCCGGCGCCACGCCCAACCTGACCGTGGTGCGCCCCGACAACGCCGCGCAGGCCGCCCTGCGCGCCCTGAACGTGCCGCGCCTGCGCGAGCAGCTCCGCCTCGAAATTCAAGAAGCCAAAGCCAAGCTGCGCGCCGCCGACGCCGAGCTGCGGGCGTTGTAATTCTCACCGGCCACCGCCAAAATGGACCCTGCCCAGCAAAAGCAACTCATCGGCGCCTACCTCGAAGCCTACAACCGCTTCGACGTGGATGGTATGCTGGCGTCGCTGCACGAGGAAGTGGTGTTTCGCAACATCTCCGGGGGCGAAGTGACGCTGACGACGACCGGCAAGGCGCAGTTTGGCCAGCAGGCGGAGCAGGCAAAACACTATTTCACGCAACGCGAGCAGCGCGTCACGAACTGGAAAACCGACGGCGTCCAAGTCGAAGTTGCCATTGCCTACACCGCGGTGCTGGCTGTTGCGCTGCCGAATGGATTGAAGCCGGGTGACACGCTGCAGCTGCAGGGCCGGTCGGCTTTCGAGTTTCAGGATGACAAAATCATCTCACTTACTGACTTCAGCTAAGGCGCCCCAACCTTACAAACAATTTCCTACTTGACCTCTCCCAACCCCATTCTTCTTCTTGGCGGCGGCGCCCGCGAGCACGCCCTGACCTGGAAACTCACCCAGGACGGCGCCCGCGTGCACGTGGCGCCCGGCAACGCCGGCATCCCGGGCAGCCACCCGGAGCTGAGTGCCACCGACTTTCCGGCCATCAGAGCCTTTTGCGAACAGCACGGTATCCGGCTGATTGTGGTCGGGCCCGAGGCGCCGCTGGCGGCGGGCGTGACCGACTTTTTCGCCGGCTCCGGCATTCGCGTTTTTGGCCCCACCAAAGCCGGCGCGGTGCTCGAAAGCTCGAAAGTCTGGAGCAAGGATTTCATGCGCCGCCACGGCGTAGCCACGGCCCGGGCCTGGGCGTTTCGCAGCGATGCGCTGCCCGCCGCCCGCCTGAAAGCCGCCGAATTGCAGGGCCAGGTCGTCATTAAATACGACGGGCTGGCCGCCGGCAAGGGCGTGTACGTGTGCGGCAGCGTGGCCGAAGCTGAAGCCGCTTTGGATGATTTGCAGGCTCAGCACCCGGGCTGGTTTTCGTTTTTATTGGAAGAAAAGCTCACCGGCCCCGAAATCAGCATCATCGGCCTCACCGACGGCCACGAAATTGCGTTGCTCAGCCCCGCGCAGGACCACAAGCAGCTGCTGGCCAATGACGAGGGCCCCAACACCGGCGGCATGGGCGCCTACTGCCCGGTGCCCTTCCTCACCCCCGACCACCTCGCCGCCATCCGGCGCGACATCATCGAGCCTACCATGCGCGGCATTCAAAATGAGCAGTTTGAGTTTCGGGGCTTCCTGTATTTTGGGCTGATGCTCACGCCCGGCGGCCCCAAGCTGCTGGAATACAACGCCCGCCTCGGCGACCCCGAGGCCGAGGTGCTGCTGCCCGCGCTGCAAAGCAGTTTGCTGGATTTGATAACCGCCACCCTCGACGGCACGCTGAGCCAGCAGGGGGTGCGGCAGCGGCCGGGCGCGTTCGTGGGCGTGGTGCTGGCCTCGGGCGGCTACCCGGCCGGCCGCTTCCCCACGGGCTTTCCGATTTCGGGGCTGGAAAATCTGCCCGATGAGGTGCAGGCCTTCCACGGGGCCACCCGCCGCGACGAAGCGGGCCAGCTGCTGACCAGCGGCGGCCGGGTGCTGGTGCTCAGCGCCCACGGCCCCGACCTGGAAACGGCCACCGCCCGCGCCTATGCGGCCTGCGCCCAGGTCACTTTCCAGGACTGCTACTTCCGCCCCGACATTGCCCAGCGGCCGGCGCCGGTGCTAAGCCCGCGCGCCGTAAATTGAACTTTCAAACTCAGCCATGAACCAAGCTGCCCCCGCTGAACAAGCCCGTCCGGCGCCGCTGCCCCCAGCAGGGGGGCTGGCGGCTGGTGGCCGGCCGGCTCGCCTGGCCATCCTGCTCTCGGGCCGCGGCTCGAACATGGTGGCGCTGGTCGAGGCCACCCAGCAGGGGGTGTTGCGCGGGCTGGCCGAAGTGGCCGTCGTGTTCAGCAATAAGCCCGATGCGCCCGGCCTGGCGACGGCCGCCGCGCTGGGCTGCGCCACGGCTAGTTTGCCCAGCCAGGGCCGCGCCCGCGCCGCCTTCGATGCGGAGGCGGCCACACTGCTGCAGCGGTACGAGCCCGACTACATCGTGCTGGCGGGCTACATGCGCATCCTCTCGCCGGCTTTTATTCAGCCGTTTGCGGGGCGTATTCTCAAC
>CAXUEM010000322.1:0-401 GCA_964249885.1 uncultured Hymenobacter sp.
CGGGTGGAGCGCTCGGCCGAGCTGATTCGGCTCTGCCGCCACAAGCTGCGCCATGCCGAGGCCTCGCTCGACAAGGTGTTCGATACGCTAGACGACGAAGACCAGGCCGATGAGGAGCAGGAACAGGCAGCAGACGAGCCCGACGAGGACGAGGACGAAGCAGATTTCGCGGCCGATGAGGACGACGAAGACGACCACCTGCCCGGCGGCCCGGGGCGCTACTGATTACGTACTGGATTGCGAATTGCTGGAGCTGGACAGCTCAGACCAATTCCACGGCCGGGTCCCAGAACAGCTGCTGGAAGTCCACGGCCCGGTCGTCTACCACGCGCACGCCCTCGGCTTCCAGGCGCTCCTGCATGGCGGTGGGCGAGCCGAAGTGGTGGCGGCCAGTAAGCTGG
>CAXUEM010000322.1:438-4059 GCA_964249885.1 uncultured Hymenobacter sp.
TGTATGGTGGCCCTGGGGGTTGAGCAGGGGGTGGGCGGGCAGGGGCTCGTCGGGGGGCTGGGTGGCGGGGTGGTGGTTGGCGGCCATCAGGGCGTAGCCCACGGCGCGGGAGCTGCGCCGGGCGCCGAGGTAGTGGGCAATGGCGCCGTAGCTCGTGAGCCGGCCCGGCGGCACCAGGCGCACGACTTCGTGCACGTCGGCAAAGAAATTACGCTCTGGCATTGGTATAGGAAAGTCAGGCAGATAGGCGGGCGCCAGCAGGGGGCCGGCGGCGAAATTACCCCCTGCTGGCCGGACGAAGCTCCCTTATCAGCGCTTTTGGGCCGGCGGCCGGCATCCTGGGCGCAAACGAGGCCGGCCAGCGCAGCACACTATTGCCGGGCCCGCCCTACTTTCGGCCCCGCTCCACCAACTACCCTGCATGTCCCACCTGCTCATTCACAGCCTCGCCGAGCTGGAAAGCCACGTCGGCCAGGAACTAGGCGTTTCGGCGTTTCACCAGGTCAGCCAGGCCCAAATCGACCAGTTTGCCGCCGCTACCCTGGACTTCCAGTGGATACACACCGACGCCGCGCGGGCCCGGACGGAGTCGCCGTTTCAGGCCACCATTGCCCACGGCTACCTCACGCTGGCCTTGCTGCCCTACCTCTGGCAGCAGATTGCCACTATTGAAAACCTTAAAATGCAGGTCAACTACGAAATCGAAAGCCTGCGCTTCAACCAGGCCGTGACCGTGGACAGTGCCGTGCGCCTGCGCGCCAACCTGCTCTCAGTCACGAACCTGCGCGGCATTGCTAAGGCCCGCATCGGCGTCACGCTGGAAATTGAGGGCAGCCAAAAGCCGGCGTACACGGGCGTGGTGACGTTTCTCTACCATTTTCAGGCCGCGTAGCCGGGCCGGCGTTTGCCGGCTACCGGGCCGGGTCCCGGCCGCCAGCAGGGGGTAGCAAGCTAGCTTTACGGCATGGAGGACGATATTGAAACGCTGATTCTGAGCTTGTCGGACCGGCAGAAGGCCGTGTTTGCGGGGCTGGTTTGCGAGCGGCTGCTGCCGCAGTACGCGGCGTTTTGCGCGGCCGTGCAGTGGGGCAGCCCGGCGGTGTTCCAGCAGGGGGTCGAGTTGCTGTACAATTCGGCCGATGGCGTTTTCGACCAAGAGCAGGCCACAGCATTACTGGACAAATTTAAAGATATAGCTCCCGATTTGGATGAATTTGATGGCCACTTACCTAGCTACGCGCTAGACGCGTGCGTGGCGCTGGACGAGGCATTACAATTTCTAACTGATAAACACGAAGCTCATATCATCAACTGCGCCACGGCTGCTACCGACACTATAGATATGTTCGTGCAGGAATATCAGGACTTGGAGCCGAGCCGCCGCGACTTAGATGCCGTGATAGCCGCCGACCCATTTATGCTGGCCGAGCAGGCCCGGCAGCGGCGTATTTTGGAGGCGCTGCTCAGCGTCAATGAGTTCGATAACGCGGCCATTCAGCGGCTGCGGCAACTCAACGGCACGGGCGCCATCATCGACCTGGCCCTACTAGGTTAAGAGTCAGCGAACCGGCTTAGAACACCACGCTGTAGGGCACGTCGGCCAGGGTGCGCACGTCCTCGTGCAGGGGCACGCCCAGCACCTCGTGCACGTTGGTGCGGATGCGGTTGGCCATCTGCGTCAGGGGCAGGTCGTTGCTGTCCTTGCCGAAGGGGTCCTCAATCTCGTCGCTTATCATCTCGACGCCCAGCAGGGCGTAGGCCCCGAACATGGTGATGGGAATGGTCAGAAACTCGTAGGTATCGAGCAGGTTGAAGGGCATGGTGAGAATGAACACCGAAATAAAAGCCTTAATAAAGTAGCTGTACGAGAATGGAATAGGCGTTTTCTGAATCCGCTCGCAGGCGCCGGCCACGTCCATCAGGGCCTCGTGGTGGCGCTGAATGGTGATGAGGTGAGCCGGCAGAATCAGGTCTTCGCGCAGCAGGCGCTCATAGAACTCCTGCAGCAGCGTGGCAATGCGCAGGGGCACGTGGTCGGTGGAGCGCAGGCGCTCGACCAGGCCCTGCCCGTCGTCTTCGAGCTTGTGAAACCGCACCTCCTTGCGCAGGTGCCCGTCCAGGGCCATCGGGAAATTGGCGAGCAGCGCGGCCAGGTGGGCGCGGTGGGCGTGCTCGTCGGCGGGCAGGCGGGCGTGCAGCAGCACGGCCAGGTTGCGGCAGTTGTTGGTGAGATGCCCCCAGAGCCGGCGCCCTTCGTAAAACCGGTCGTAGGCGGTGTTGGTGCGGAAGGCCAGCAGCAGGCTTAGCAGGATGCCCAGAAACGAGAAAAACTCCCGGTCGACGGTGAAGTTGAGCAAGCGGAAATACACGGCTCCGGCCGTGACGGCCGTGGCGTAGAGGCCCACCAGCAGCACCCGGCGCAGCAGCAGCCGAATAATGGTGGACGAGTTGAGATGGCGCAGCGCCTCCCACCAGTCAGTCGATTTGTACACTATCATGAAGCAGCCGCAGGGTTGGATGGTCGGCCAGAACTAACGCAGCCGGCGGGTGGCTGGTTGGGTGCAGGGCCCGGCCGGAGCCAGCGCGCCGGCACCCGCGGCCGGGCCGGGGCAGCGGCGCTAATTATTCACCCTCGTTTATTCGGCTTGTTACTGAGGCACAACGTTCTGCCACGCCCGAGCTTGGCCGCCGGCGGCTAAACGCCGGCGCGGCCGGGCGCGTATGCTTGGGCCGCCCGGCCGGCCAGGCCCGGCGGGTCCGATGCTTTTCCACCCCCAACCATTAACCTTTTTCTTATCATGTCCGACAAACTCAGAACCCTCGACGACCTGTTCGTCGAACAGCTCAAAGACTTGTACAGCGCCGAAAACCAGCTCGTGAAGGCCCTGCCCGACATGGCCTCCGAGGCCCAGGACCCGCAGCTGCGCATGGGCTTCGAGAAGCACCTCATCGAAACCAAAAATCAGGTCAGCCGCCTGGAGCAGATTGGCCGCGCCCTGGGCCAGGACCTGGACGGCCACACCTGCAAGGCCATGCAGGGCCTGGTGGCCGAAGGCAAGCAAACCATTGCCGAGGACGCCGACCCAGCCGTGAAAGACGCCGCCCTGATTGCCGCCGCCCAGCGCGTCGAGCACTACGAAATTGCCGGCTACGGCACGGCTGCCCACTACGCCGAGCGCCTAGGCCACACCGAGGCCGCCTCGCTGCTGCGCCAGACCCTGCAGGAAGAGCAGCTGACCGATACCCGGCTCAACGACCTGGCCAAGGGCTACATCAACCAGAAGGCGATGTAGTTTTTAGAGCCTAGAACTTAGACGATAGAACTCAGAGCTTAGATGAGCGAACAGTTCTATCGTCTAAGTTCTATCGGCTAAGTTCTAGGCCCGGAAGTTTTTAAAAAAAGCCCACGCAACCCGTGGGCTTTTTTCTGTGTTCTTGACAGTTCACCGGCCGCTGGTCAGGGCCGGCTCATTTGCGTTGCTTGAAAATGCCTGAAAACTTGCTAGAGGAAACCGCGCCGGCCACCAAGGCCCCTACCGGCACGGAAACAGCGAGCGGGGGGCCGGGCGGGCAGTTTCCGCCGCCCACAACGACCGCGCCGCCGGCCACGCCGGAGCAGCC
>CAXUEM010000323.1:0-3602 GCA_964249885.1 uncultured Hymenobacter sp.
TTGTCGAAGGTGGTCACCTCGGTGGCGCGGGTGCGCAGCACCGGGTCGCCGAAGCTGTTGAGTGCCCTGACGGGCGGCTTGCTGGTGGCCGGCGCGGCGGCCCTGCGCGGGCCAGCCGGGGCAGAAGACGGAAGCTGAGCCAGGGCCGGCCCTAGCACCAAGCTCAGGCAGCTGAGAAGCAGAAGTCGCATAGGCAGCGAATGTAGCAGATGCCAGCTTAGGCACCCGAAGCTGGCCCTGACCCGCCGGGCGGGCCGGCTGCCAGCTGCTGGCGCGAGTTGGGTCTTGGGCATAACTTCGTCAGCTGAAAAGCCCCCTGCTGGCCGTTAACTTCCGGCTGCGGCCGTTTAAGTTTATTTTTCGTTTCGCCGGTATCATCCCGCTTTTTCCTGCTTCTATGCTCTCTTTCGCCTCTCCCCTGCCGGTGACGCGCCGGCTGCCGGCCCTGCTGGCCCTGCTGGCTGCTTCGGCCTGCACTGCTCCCCGCGCCATTGTGGCCACGGGCAAGGTTACGCCCCAGGGCGAGTTCCGGGCCGGCTTCAACCAAGGCTTCAACGTGGCCAGCTCGCCGCTCTCCAAGGCAGGCAGCGCCGTGCGCGAGGCCGCCCGCGAAGCCGCGAGCGAAGACAAAGTCGATTATAGCGACCTGACCACCCAGCTGCAGGCCGCCGCCCTGGCCTACGTGCTCGACCCGGTGCAGCCCACCGCCGACCTGAGCATCCGCTATGGCATCGTGCCCCGGCTGGATGCGGGCTACAAGTACGCATTCGGCTCGCACGTCTTCGACACTCAATTTCAGCTGCTGGGCCCCACCGGCTCGCCCGAAAACCCCGGGGCTGGGGCGGCCAGCGGCACCACCTACGCCAGCGTGGGCCTGCAGTTTGCCACCCAGCGGGCCAAGCTGCCCAACCTGCCCTTTCTGGACGACATCAACAGCCTGCTTAACTTCCGCGCCACCCGCCGCGACCTGCTGGTGCCGCTGATTTTCAGCCAGAGCTTCGGGCCGGAAGAGGAAATTGGCGCCATCAGCTACGGCCTGGTGTACGGGCACAGCTGGGTGCGCTACGGCTTCGCGCCCGACAGAATCTTCAACGGCTCGGTGAAAGTGCCGGAGCTGACCCTGCAGAAACGCAACTTCTCCTCTTTCGGGGGCTTCGTCAATCTCAAAATTGGCTTCCGCTACGCCTATCTGATTCCGGCCGTGTCGCTGTTTTACCAGAACTATGGCGAGTACGCCCTGCTCAACGGCAACAGCACCTCACTCAGCGGCGTGACCGTGGTGCCCTCCCTGGGCTTGCAGCTGCGCCTGCCCAATCTGCGCAAGTAAGCAGCTGGTGAGGCAGGGGCTAGAAGGCAAAAGTTAAGAATTAAAAAACCTGACTGCCGCAACGGTGGCCAGGTTTTTTAATTCTTAGCTATTTGACTCTCAATTAATTCCCACCGGCGGGCGCGGGGGGCGCGTCGAGGTAGCCTTCGGTGAAGACGCGGTAGTGGTCGAAGATGGAGCGCACGGAGCGGCGCAGCACAATTTCGGCTGTGGGGCCGCTGGGCAACTCCACGCCCGAGGCGTAGCCGTTCCAGACGGCGCGCTGGTTGCGGGCGTCCACGAGCGTTACCAGCAGGGTACCATCAACGAGCAGCATGCGCACGGGGTCGTAGCCGTGGCGCTCCTGGGAGGGCGTATTTTCGTCTTCGGCCCGGGCGTGCTTTATCCAGGTTTCCAGCTCTTCCTGCTGGTAGCCCCGGAATTTGGTGGTGCCCTCGAACAGCTTGAAATTAACCAGCAGGTCGGGGCGCTTGCTGGTGGGCTTGTACCCCTGCTGGCGCAGCCGGGCGTTGATGGCGTCGCGCAGAGCTATGCCCAGGCGGCTGGAGTCGGCAATCAGGCCCTCGCCGCTCACAAAATCGTAGGTGCGGTAGCGGCGAAAGTCGCCGCTGTAGCTGTAGTCCGATTCAATGCGGGCCTCGCGCAGGGCAAAGCAGCCGCTCAGGGCAGTGGCGAGACCTAACAGCAGCAAGCTCAGGCGTAACGTATTCAGCATAAGGAAGCAGGATAAGGTTAAGCGGGCTTCCAAGTTACGCAACTCGCTCCATTTAAAGAAGCGCGAAGGGCAGAAATGCCGAACTATTTGCCGGCGCTGGCCCCGGCGCTTTCTGCCCGCTGCCTCAGCGGTAGCCGGCGGCCTGCAGCCGGAACAGCTCGGCGTAGCGGCCGCCTTTGGCCAGCAGCTCGTCGTGGGCACCAATCTCTACGAACTGCCCGTTCTCGATAACCAGAATGCGGTCGGCCATGCGCACGGTGCTGAAGCGGTGCGAAATAAGCACCGCAGTTTTGCCCCGGGTCAGCTCATTGAAGCGCTGAAATACCTCGTACTCGGCGCGGGCATCGAGGGCGGCGGTGGGCTCGTCCAGAATCAGGAGCTGGGCGTCGCGCATGTAGGCGCGGCCCAGGGCAATTTTCTGCCACTCGCCGCCACTTAAGTCCACGCCGCCGGCGAAGCGCCGGCCTATCATCTGCTCGTAGCCGCCGGGCAGCTTGGCAATCACGGTGTCAGCCAGGCTCTGCTGGGCGGCACTCTCGATGCGCAGCTGATTCTGGCGCTCCTCGATGCGGCCTACGGCCAGGTTCTGGCCCGCCGGGAGCTGAAAGCGCACAAAATCCTGGAAGATGACGCCGATTTCGGCGCGCAGCTCGGCCGGGTCGTAGTCGCGCAGGTCGTAACCGTCAAGCAGAATGCGGCCCTCGGTAGGGTCATACAGCCGGGCCAAGAGCTTGACCAGCGTAGTCTTGCCGGCGCCGTTCTCCCCGACCAGTGCCAGCTTTTCGCCGGCCCGCAGCTCAAAGCTCAGGTTGCGAATGGCCCACTTTGTACCATTTTTGTACTGAAACCCGACTTTTTCAAACTGAAATCCGTGCTGAATGGGCCGGGGGAAGGGCCGGAGCTGGGCCGCCGCGGGCGTGCCGGGCCGGGGGCGCACAATGCGCGGCTGCAGCGCAAAGAAGTCGAAGAAATCCTGCAAATACAAGGCGCCGTCGGCCACCGAGCTAAACCGGCTCAGAATGCCCTCCAGCAGGGCCCGCAGCCGGGCAAACGAGCCGGCCAGAAACGTGAGCTGCCCGACCGAAATCTGCCCGCCCACGGCCCGGGCAATGATGTAAACATACGCCCCGTAGTAGCCCGCCGCGCCCACCGCCGCGAACACCGTGCCCCAGCCCGCGCGCCGCAGGGCCAGGCTTTTGTTTTGCCGGTAAAACTGGTCGGACAGCTCCCGGAAGCGGCCCATAAGAAAGTCGGAGAGCCCGAAAATCTTGACTTCCTTGGCCGTCTCGTCGGAGGCGCCAGTCTGGCGCAGGTAGTCCAGCTCGCGGCGCTCGGGCGTCCAGGAGTGGCTCAGCGAGTAGCTGCGCTCGTTGAAGTGCGACTCGCCCAGAAACGCCGGCACCACGGCCAGCAGCAGCAGCCCCAGCAGCCAGGGCTGAAACGCGACCAGGCCGCCTGCCAGCAGCACCAACGTCACCATGTCTTGCCCCTGGGCCAGCACCTGGCTCATGAGCACCGAGCGCGAGAGCGTCTGCTTGCGGGCGCGGTCCAGCTTGTCGT
>CAXUEM010000323.1:3612-4049 GCA_964249885.1 uncultured Hymenobacter sp.
CCAGGGCGTCGGCCAGCAGCACGAGGCCGAACTCCAGCGCCACCAGCCCGAGCACCGGCGTCAGTTCGCGCTGCGCGGCGGGCAGGCGGCTGAGCTGGATAACATCGTCGAGAATGAGCTTGCCGATATAAAGCATGGCCAGCGGCAGGGCCGCTCGCAGCAGCCGCAGCGCGACGTTGCCCAGCGTGAGCGCCGGGGAGGTGCGCCAGATAAGTTGCAGAAACGCCGGCAGGTGGCGCAGGGCCGAGGCGCGCTCAGGGTGGAGGGTCGGATGGTCGAGCGGCTGCACCTCGACGAGGCGCACGAGACGCTCCGCCTAGCGGCCGAGGCGTAGGCGCTCCCAGGCCAAGGCATCGCCGACCGCCTGATCCAAGCTGTCGAACCGCGGCCGCCAGCCTGTCGCCAGCAGCCGCGAGGAGTCGGCGACAACCTCCGGC
>CAXUEM010000324.1:0-4027 GCA_964249885.1 uncultured Hymenobacter sp.
GGAAGTGGTGTAGAAGCGAAGAGTAGGCCCGGGCAGAGAATCAAAAAAGAAGCGGAAAAACCAGCGCGCCACGGCATCCGCAACCCGGCGCAGAGGGCCCGCCGGGCCCGCCCCACCGCGGCAATTATTTCGCCTGCCTGCCTAGGAAATGCTGCTCGCAGCGCCTTATCTTGCGGCAAAGCTGTATCGGGGCTCACCTCTCTTTTTATCTTTTTATGACTGTACGTTTACGCGCTGCTGCCGGCACCCTGCTGGCCACCCTGCTGGCGGCCGCCGGTGCCCACGCCCAGACCGAGCCCCTTAAGCTGGGCAAAATAGACCCGGCCGACCTGACGGCCGCGCCCTTCGCCAAAGACAGCGCCGCCGCGGCCGTAGTGCTCTGCGACTACGGCTCCACCCGCTTCGTGTATAGCTCGCAGGGCTGGCAGCTGCAAACCGACCGCACCACCCGCCTCAAGATTCTCAAGAAAGCCGGCTACGAGGTGGCGACCGTGGAAATTCCGCTCTACCACCGGGGCGAAAACAGCGAGAAGCTCGGCTCCCTGCGCGGCACGACGTATAACCTGGTGAACGGGCAGGTGATGAAAACCAAGCTGGAGTCGGCCAATATGTTCAGCGAAGACCGCACGCCCACCGTGCGGGTGCGCAAGTTCACCCTGCCCGACGTGCGCGAGGGCGCCGTAATTGAGTACAGCTACAGCGTCACGTCTGACTACCTCTTCAACCTGCAGGACTGGTCGTTTCAGCGCGAAATTCCGGTGCGCTGGAGCGAGTACCGGGTGGCCATTCCGGAGTATTTCGACTACAAGATGCTCATGCAGGGCTACTATGCCCCCAGCATTCAGACCAAGGAGGACAACCTCATGCAGCTGAGCCAGCACCTGGCCGGCGGCTTCACGGGCAGCGGCATGAGCACCCAGCGCGAGGGGCCTTCTGCCCAAACCGCCACGGCCCGCGTCACAAACCACCGCTGGGTGATGCAGGACCTGCCCGGCCTGCACCGCGAGCCCTACATGACCACGCCCGCCGACTATGTGGCTCGGATTGACTTCGAAATGGCCGGCTACCGCCTGCCCGGCCAGGGCTACCAGACCGTGGCCGGCACGTGGAGCAAAATCAACAACGACCTGCTGGCCGATGATAATTTTGGTTTGCAGCTGGAGCGGGGCGGCTTCCTGAAAGAGCAGATGGTAGCCCTGGCTGCCCAGTTTCCGGACCCTGCCCAGCGCGCGGCCGCCGTGCGCGAGGCCGTGATGAAAAGCGTGGGCTACGACGGCCGCAACCGCTATATGAGCGAGGGCTCGCTGAAGAAAGCCTTTGACGCTCACCGCGGCACCTCGGCCGAAGTAAACCTGCTCCTGCTGGCTGCTCTGCGCCACGCCGGCCTGCCCGCCCAGCCCGTGCTGCTCAGCACCCGCGACCACGGCCGCGTCGACCAGCAGCAGGCCCTGCTCAGCAAGTTCAACTACGTCATTGGCCTGCTGCCGCTGCCCGGCGGGCAGGAGCTGCTGCTCGACGCCACCGAGCCCCTGCTGCCCTGCGGCGTGCTGCCCGAGCGCTGTCTGAGCCAGGTGGGCCGCCTCATCACGCCCAAGGAAGCCGATGCCCGCTGGGTTAGCCTGACGCCGGCCCAGCGCTACGTGCATTTTCAGCAGGTGAAGCTCGCGCTGGCCGCCGACGGCAGCCTGAGCGGCGACGTGCACGAAGAGCACGGCGGCTACGCCGGCGCCGACGCGCGCGCCACGCTCACCAAGCTGGGCGAGAAAAAATACCTGGCCGAGCACGCGCGCCGCCACGACACCTGGACCGTACCCGGCCTGAAAGTGCTGGAGCGCGAAGCCGTGCACAAGCCCCTGGCCCTGGACTACAGCTTCAGCCAGCCCGCCGACGATGCCGCCACCGCCGACCTGCTCTACCTGAGCCCGCTCAGTTCCTTCAGCTCGGAGCGCAACCCCTTCCAGAACGAGCAGCGCACTTTTCCCGTCGATTTCGGCGCCCCGCAGGAAGAAACCCTGCTCATTACCCTGACTCTGCCCGCCGGCTACGAGCTGGCCGAGCTGCCCAAGCCCAGCGTGCTGGACCTGCCCGACGGCGGCGGGCGCTACTTCTACAGCGTGGCTGCCACGGCGCCCGGCACGGTGCAGCTCACCAGCCGCCTGAGCCTGCGCAAGCCCATCTACGCCGCCCAGGACTACCAGAACCTGCGCGAGTTCTACCGCCTCATGCTCACCAAGCAGGCCGAGAAGCTGGTCATCAAGAAGAAGGCCTAAAAGCCGGACTTTTAGAGCTTAGAACTCAGAGCTTAGATGAGGATTTTCTAAGCTCTGAGTTCTAAGCTCTAAGTTCTAAGCTTTGGGCTCACCGATAAAACACTTTTATGCGCCCGATGAAACTGGCCTACCCCCTGCTGGCGGCCCTGCTGCTGGCCGCGGCGCCCGCCGCCCGGGCCCAGAAAGCCCCCAAGGCGGCGCCTGCGCCCATTACCTTCGGCCAGCCCGACCCCAAAGACCTGACGGCCGCCCCGTTTGTCCAGGACAGCGCCGCGCCCGCCGTGGTGCTCTGCGACTACGGCACCACCCGCTTCGAGGGCCATGGCGCGGGCCTGCGCCTGGTGTTCGAGCGTACCACCCGCCTTAAGATTCTCAAGAAAGCGGACTACGCGTACGCCACCGTGCAGGTGCCGCTCTACCACAAAGACGCCGACTCCGAGGAGCTGGGCCGGCTGCGCGGCTTTACTTATAATCTGGACGAGGGAGGCAAAGTGCGCAAAACGCCCCTGGCCGACGCCAACGTCTTCAGCGAGGAGCTGACCAAAAACGTGCGGGTGCGCAAGTTCACCCTGCCCGAGGTGCGCGAGGGCTCCGTGATTGAGTACAGCTACATCGTGCGCTCCGACTTTCTGTTCAACCTCCAGGACTGGACGTTTCAGCGCGACATCCCGACCCGCTGGAGCGAGTACCGGACCACCATCCCGGGCTTCTACCGCTACAAAATCATCCAGCAGACCTACCGGCCCTTCACTGCCTTCGAGGAACGGATGCTGATGGTGAGCTTGGGCGTGGACCGCAAGGTGCCCGATAACGCAGGCATGGCGGCCGGGCAAACCAATGGCAGCGTGACCATCTCCGCCCCGGCCGTTGAAAGCCGCTGGGTGATGCAGAACCTGCCCGCGTTCCGCGAAGAGCAGTTCATGACCACCGCCAACGACTACCTGGTACGGGTGAACTTCGAGCTGGCCGGCGAGCGATGGAGCGACGACGAGCCCTTCCGGGACCTGAGTCAGACCTGGCCGAAAATCAATGCTCAGCTATTGGCCAATGACAACTTCGGCCAGCAGCTGGAGCGGGGCGGCTTCCTGAAAGAGCAGATGGTAGCCCTGGCTGCTCAGTTTCCGGACCCTGCCCAGCGCGCGGCCGCCGTGCGCGAGGCCGTGATGAAAAGCGTAGGCTACGACGGGCGCAACCGCTACTCCATCGACGGCTCCCTGAAAAAAGCATACGATGCCCACCGCGGCTCCTCGGCTGAGGTCAACCTGTTGCTCTTGGCGGCCCTGCGTCACGCCGGCCTGCCCGCCCAGCCTGTGCTGCTCAGCACCCGCGACCACGGCCGCGTGAGTCGCGACTTTCCGCTGGTGGATAAGTTCAACTACGTGGTGGCCCTGCTGGCGTTGCCCGGTGGGCAGGAGCTGCTGCTCGACGCCACCGAGCCCCTGCTGCCCTGCGGCGTGCTGCCCGAGCGCTGCCTCAACCGCACGGGCCGCCTGATTGAGCCCGCCCCGGCCGAGGGCCGCTGGATAGACCTGACGCCCGCCCAGCGCTACGTTTACTTCCGCCAGACTCAGCTTACGCTGGCCGCCGACGGCAGCCTCACGGGCCAAGTGCGCGAGGAGCACGGCGGCTACGCCGGGGCCGACGAGCGGGCCTCCCTTACCCAGCTGGGCGAGAAAAAATACCTGGCCGCCCAAACCCGGGCCCTGGCCGGCGCCACCGTGCCCACCGCCGCCGTGGCCCAGCGCGAGGAGCTGAGC
>CAXUEM010000325.1:0-4026 GCA_964249885.1 uncultured Hymenobacter sp.
GTCTGGCTCTGGGCCCGCACCGGACCACTCAGCGCCAGGCCGAGCAGTCCGGCGGCCGCCAGCAGCTTCCCGTAACCGGCCAGTTGCCGCTTATTTAGGTTGCGAGGCATAGTAGCGGCGGAAAAGCTCGCGGCCCAGCTGGAACAGCGCGTCGCGGAAGGGGAAGAAAAACAGGGTTTCGGGCAGCTTGTCTTCGGGCTTGGCGCCGGCGCTCTGCAGGGAGTTCAGGCCCGCGTTCAAGCTGTCCTTGAGCTGGCCGTCGAGGTAGTTGTAGATGAAATCCGGGTCCAGCTCCACGTTCAAATCATCAAACAGCTCCCGCACACCCGGCGAGTCGTGGGTGATGAAGCGGGTGAGGCGGCGGGCATTGGCCAGCACGTCCTCGCGCAAGGTCATTGCCTCCGCCAGCGAAATGGCGCCGCCAGCAGGGGGTGCCGTGGCCGGCGCAGCGTTTGCTGGCGCGGACGTAGGCACCGGAACCGGAGCGGGCACTGGGGCGGCCGGAGCGGCAGCAGTAGAGCCCTCTACCGGGGCGCTGCCCCAGCCAGTGCTGGCCAGCATGCCGCCAAGGTCCGAGTAGGTGGTTTCGCCGTTGCCAGCAGGGGGTGTTGGAACGGTTGCGGCCGTAGCCGTCGGGGCGGGCAGAAACTCCGGTGAAGCCACGGCTGCCGCGGGCAACGGGTGGCCTTCGGCCAGCGCGATTACGGCGGGCGAAGGCGTCACGGCCGGGGCTTGGGCAGCAGCAGCGACGTCGGGTGTCCAGGCGCCGGCGAGCACGAACTCCGGGGGCGAAGCCAAGCGCCCGCCGCCGCCCACTTTCCAGAGCACGGCGCCGTTGGCGGTGGCTTCTTTGGGCTGCGAAACCAAGGTCAGGCGGAAGTCGCGTGGGGCGGTGCCGCCTTCCGCGAACTCCAGCACCAGCCGGGCCAGCTCCGTCAGGGCCGAAAGGTCCTGGTTCAGGTCCAGCAAAGTCAGGTAGGTGCTGCCCTTGCCCGAGAAGCACAGGTGCCGCGGGATGGCTACCCCGCGGGCCTTGCAGACCTGCCCCACGTGGTAGACCACGGCGGCGAAGTGCAGCATCAGCACCACGCGCAGGTGCTTGGCGCCGCGCAGCTCGCGGGTGAATTCCAGCTGCTTGTCGAAGCCGAAGAGCAAGCTCACCACGTCGGCCGAGCTGGCCTTGCTTTCGAGGGCGGCGCGCACCACCTCGCGGGCAGCAAAGGCCTCCTGGCTGATGGGCTTGCTGGCCGTGCGGCTCACGTAGTAGTAGAGCAGGCCGTTCTGCTGCCGCGCCCCGCCGATGCCGTCGCCCCACAAGACCTCGCCCGCAAAGCGGAACGAGAGCGAGGCTTCGGGCTGCCGGCCGCGCAGAATGAGCACGTCGGTGGTGCCGCCGCCGATGTCGATGTTCACCACATTATCGTACTCGTTGGGCACGATGCCGCCGTCGGTGCGCGGGTCGGTCAGGTACAGGTAGGGCGCCCACGACTCGCTGATATCAGCCAGCCGGGCCCCGGCCTGCTGGCCGAACACGCGGGCAAACTCGTCCTGCCACACATCCTCGAACAGGCGCTTGCCAATGGGTTTCATGCTCAAGGGGCGTGACCACACCACCTGGGTCAGCCCTACGTCGCCCTCGTTCAGGGCCACTTTGTGCTTAATCATGAGCAGCAGCTCGCGCACAAAGGCGCGGATGCGCTGCTCGCCGGCGGCGCGGTGGGCGCCCTCGGTGTCCCACTTCAGGTTGGTCTGGTAGCGGCCATCCTCGGGGTGGTTGTAGAGCGCCCCGTCGCGGCTCATGTGGAAGCCGATGTTGATGGAGCCGAACAGCATGGGGTCGCCCTCGCCCACAAAGGCCGGCGACTCGCAGGTAGCGGTCCGAATCGGGAAGGCCACGTCGGCGCCCTCGGCCCCGATAAAGGCGGGCACGAACTCGCGGTTGCGGGTGGTTTCGGCCAGCGGCATGGTGCCCAGGCTGCCCACGCCGTAGCGCATGGGCAGGCGGTAGTCGGTCGAGGCCAGCGGCTTATTCAGGGTGATGACCTGCAGCTCCTTTTCCTTGCCGATGGTGAAGGGCTGGGGCTCCGGCCGCTCGGCGGTGGCGTAGCTGACGTGAGTGTTGGTGGTGCCAAAGTCCACGGCGAAGGTGTAGCGCTGCGAGCCGCCCACGGCGGTTTGCCAGCGCGGCACCAGCAGGCCGCCCACCACGGTGCCTACCGACGCGGTGCCGCCCAGCGGGGTTTCCACCTCCAGAAAGTCGAAGTGAGTACCTAAAACTTCATAATAAGTGCTGGCGGGTCCGCGCGGGTTGCGGCCCTGGCGCGCCTGCGTGCGCACCCCGCGGGTGCTGCCCTGGGTGAGCGGCGGCAGGGCCTGCTGGCCGGCGTAGAAGCGCAGCCGGGCCAGGTCGGCACCTTCGTTCTGGTCGGCCAGCTCGATGTAGTACTCGCTGTTGAAGCCGGGCTGGGCGGCGTTGGGGAATTTATAGAATGGGAATACCGCGATGTTGAGGCGGGCACTGACGCGGCCGCCCACGTAAGGCGTTTTGGCGTTATCGCTCGGGGCGGCGGCCACGGTCTGCTCGGCGCTGGCGCCGGGGCCGGGCTTGTAGTAGTAGCGGCGCTCGTACACCACCTCGCGGCCGCTCTGCACGGGCACGGTGAGCTGCACCAGCACGTGGTTGTCGAAAACCGTCAGGCGCAGGTAGCGGTCCAGGTCTTCGGGGCGGAAGTAGTCGAAGTAGCGCTTTTTCAGCGGCAGCAGGAAGCGGAAGGGCCGGTCCTCGGGCCGGGCGCCGGGCTCGGCCTGCACCGTGCCGAAGTGGTACCGCTCGGTGTTCACCGCAAACGGCACCTCCACGAGCAGGTCTTCCAGCAGGTCGTTCACCGTCAGGAAGGGGTAGAGGATGCCCAGGCCTTCGAGCCGGCGCTCTTCCAGCGGCTGCTGGTAGCTCCACTTGATGATGGTCTGGTCGGTGCCCGGCGTGCCGCCAAAGTAGTTCGAGCGGCGCAAATCCAGGCCCGGCAGCAGGGCCAGCGGGGTTTTGCCCAGCTGCGGCACCGTGGCGGCCATAAACCAGTCGGAGCTGATGGGCTGCTGGGCCTCGGCCAGGTGGCGCAGCACCACGTCCCGAATCTGCACCGCGTTGCCCTGGGCGTCGCGCAGTGGCTCGTAGGGCTGGTTGAAGGCGGCTTCGGTCAGCTTCTGCTCGGCCAGCGCGTTGATGCGTGGGTTGTCGAGCGTGGTCAGCAGGCCGTACACGGCGCCGGCAAAATCAGCCCCGCGCAAAGCCGGCTGCACCGTGAACAGGCCGTAGATGTAATCCTGGAAATCAGCCTGGCGGCTGCTCAGCGGCACGATTTGAGAATCAAAGTAGAAGCCGGAGCCGCCCTTGCGCTGGGTGGTCAGCGCTTCTACTTCCGGGTGCACGAAAACCAGCGAAAACGGCGAGGTGCCGCCCAGCAGCTGCGTGGTGCGCGGGCCGCCGTTCAGCTGCCGGTCGGCAAAAATCAGGTAGAGCGTATCGACTTCCCGGAAATGCTCGTCGGCCAGGTACAGGGCCAGCGTGTCGCCGAGCAGCTTCACGCGCGCATCGCCGCTGCCCTGCAGCAGCTGCAGCTGCTCCTGCTTGTGCCAGGCCACGAAGCGCAGCTGGTACTCATCGGTGGGCTTGGAATAGAACAGCAGCTCCAGCAGGTCCCAGCACTGCGACACCTGCCGGTGGTACAGCGAATTGCCCTGCGGCTGCTGACGCACGAACTTAAAAGCCGTTTCGAGCAAATGCAGGCGCCCGAACGGCGTCGGGATGGCCGTGGCCGTGCGCCGCGAGGTGCCCGCCGCCGGGTCGGCAATGCGCTCGGCTTCCAGCGCCGTGAGCTGGTTGGATTCCTGCCAGCCCCGCAGGTTGGCGTTGCCGCGCTCGAGCAGTTGAAGGATGTTCTCATGTAATAAGGTTAGTTCTTAACTGAATGTTCTTGTGTCGCCCGGCCTGGCTGCCTCGCCCTTTGCCGCCAACCCCATCCCCTA
>CAXUEM010000326.1:0-4020 GCA_964249885.1 uncultured Hymenobacter sp.
GGCGGCGGCCACGCTGGGCCAGTACCTGCTGCACCCGGCCGCCGCCCACGAGGGCCTGCGCGTGGGCCAGAGCATGTGGGCCGTGACGAAAATCTTTCACATTCACTTCGGCATCATGTTGGTGCTGGCGTTTTTCGGAGCCGTGCTGCTGCGCCGGGAAGCGCTGGCCGGGCCCTGGCTGCGGCGGGCGCTGGCGCTGGCAGCAGTGCTGGTCTTGCTCACGCTGCACGTGCTGGCCTACCGCACCGGCCTGCTGGCCCTGTATGCGGTGCTGCTGCTCGAAGCCCTGCGGCTGCTTTTCCGGCGCGGGCGCGGGTGGCTGGGAGTACTGCTGCTGCTGGGGCTGGCCGGTGCGCCCTGGCTGGCGTACCAAGCGCTGCCGTCCATCCGGGTGCGCGTGAGCGCCACCGAGCACGATATCGTTCAGTTCCGGCAGGGGCGTGACATCAATCAGTACTCGCTCTCGCGGCGGCTGGCGGCCTGGGAAACGGCCCTGGTGGTGGCCGGCGAGTACCCCCTGCTGGGCGTGGGCCCGGCTGACGTGACAGCTGCCATGATGCGCCAGTACGACTGGCGCGACTACGGCCTGCGGGCACCAAACCGTGCCATGATTCATAACCAGTACCTGCATTTTCTGGTTGGCACAGGAGTACTGGGCCTGGGCCTGTGGCTGCTGCTGCTGGCCGCGCCCCTGGCGCAACCCGCTGCGCGCCGCAATCCGTATATCCGAACCTTCCTCAGCACGATGGCTGTCGCCACGCTGGTCGATTCGCTGCTGGAAGTGCAGATTGGCTACAACCTGTTTGTGTTCGGCTACGGCTTTCTGGTCGTAGCCGCCGAGCGGCGGCGCTCATCGGTGGCCCCGCCAACGGCCGCGTAAGGCAGCTGACTCGTTTACCTTTACTTTATCCGCGGCCGTTTCGTAAGTTTCGGCGGCTATTTCTGCCCCCACCCCCATGAGTGACTCTACACCCGAACGGGTTAAGCTGAGCAAAGAGGAAAAAGACCGGCGCTTTCAGGCCGAGCTGATGCCCGTCATCGACCCGCTCTACAACTTTGCCTACCGCCTGACCCTGGACGAGGACGATGCCAACGACCTCGTGCAGGAAACTTATTTAAAAGCGTATCGCTTCTTTGAGTACTTCGAGCCGGGGACGAATGCCAAAGCGTGGCTATTCCGCATCCTCAAGAACTCGTTTATCAACGACTTCCGCAAGAAAAGCAAGCAGCCCGCTAAAGTTGATTACAGCGAGATTGAAGGCTATTACAACCCGGAAGACGTTGAGAGCGACTCCGAAGTAGGGGGCTCCTCCTCCGATATGCGGCAGCAGTCCGTGCGCGACCTCATCGGCGACGAGGTGGCCAGCGCTCTGAACTCGCTGCCCGTGGATTTCCGCACCGTCATCATCCTCTGCGACCTCGAAGGGTTCACGTACGAGGAGATGGCCAAAGTGCTGGATATTCCTATCGGCACGGTGCGTTCCCGTCTGCACCGGGCGCGGCATTTTCTCAAGGAAAAACTAGAGAAATATGCCAAGTCCATGGGCTACAACAACGACGACGCTGAGGATGTCAGCGAGGCCGAAGTTGAGGATAACGACGAATAAGTAAACTTTTTCTTTTCATTTTACATTTAATCCGCCAAGCTATGAAATCCACTCCTACCCCTACCAACGTACCGGCCCCCGCTATGCAAAACGAAACCGACTGTGAGCGCATCAACACCGTCCTGGACCAGATTGTAGAGGGCCACACCCCCACGGCCGAGGACGAGGACTACCTGATTCACCACGCTGATGACTGCTCGCCCTGCTTCGACGACATTAAAAAGCAGCGCGTGTTCATCGACTTTCTGGGCCAGCGCCTGGCGCGCAAAACCACACCGGGCCACCTGCCGCACGCCATCATGGCCCGCGTTCAGGCTGAGCTCGTCTAAAAAAGCCTAGCTTTGCGCCCTATGCAGGGCAAAATCATTGCGTTTTCGGCACCTTCCGGCGCCGGTAAAACCACCATCGTGCACCGGCTGCTGGCCGCGATTCCGGAGTTGAGCTTCTCTATTTCGGCCTGCACCCGCGACCGCCGCGGCCGCACCGAAACCAATGGCCAGGACTACTACTTTCTGTCGGTGCAGGAATTTCAGGACAAAATCCGCCATGATGAGTTCGTGGAGTGGGAGGAAGTCTACGAAGGGGCCTTTTACGGCACCCTGAAGTCGGAAGTAGAGCGCATCTGGGACAGCGGCCGCCACGTGCTGCTCGACATTGATGTGAAAGGTGGCCTGAGCATCAAAGAGTTCTACAAGGACCGCGCCCTGGCTATCTTCGTTAAGCCGCCCTCGTTGGCCGTGCTCGAAAGCCGCCTGCGCGCCCGCGCCACTGATTCAGCCGCCAGCATCTCCTCGCGCCTCTACAAGGCCAACTTCGAGTTGACTTTCGAGGACCGGTTCGACGCCGTCGTCGTCAACGATGACCTCGAAGCCGCCGTTGCGGAGGCCGGACAACTGGTGCGTAGCTTTATCAGCGCCGACGCTCCTATTGTCTGATGCCCGGCGTCTCCGCCCCCGCCGCTGCCCCCCTGCTGGCTACAGCCAAGCGCCGTGTGGGCCTGCTGTTCGGCTCATTTAACCCCGTGCACGTCGGCCACCTCATCCTGGCCGAGCACTTTGCTACCCGCACCGACCTAGCGGAGGTCTGGCTCGTCGTCTCGCCCCAAAGCCCGTTCAAGCAAGCCCAGGACCTGCTGCCCGAAACGCAGCGCCTGCACCTCGTGCAGTTGGCCCTGGCCGGCCACCCTCGCCTGCGCGCCGAAGACATTGAACTGTCGCTGCCGCGCCCCAGCTACACCAGCACCACGCTCACGGCCTTGCGCGAAAAGCACCCCCTGCTGGAATTTGTGCTGCTGATGGGCGCCGACAACCTGCCCGGCCTGCCCCGCTGGCATGACGCCGCCCGGCTCTTGGCTGAAACCGACGTTTACGTGTACCCCCGACCCGGCACCGAACTGGCCGACCTAACGCCATTTCCGCGCGTCCGGGTGCTGACTGCCCCCTTGCTGGATATCTCGGCCACCTACATCCGGGCCAGCCTGCAGGCTGGCCGCTCTATTCGCTACCTCGTGCCGGACGCGGTGGAAGCAGCTCTGACCTCACTTCCGCGTACTTCGGCCTAAGCGAAGGAAGGTATAAATCAAACCCCCGCGCTTTTTAGCGGGAAAAAGTATTGCACTAAAAAGCCCCGACTGCCTTTTGGCAGTCGGGGCTTTTTGCAAATCCTGAAACAGGCTCAGATGGTCATTATCTCGGTTTCTTTCTTGCTCAACAGCTTGTCTACCTCGGCGATATAAGCGTCGGTGGTTTTCTGCACTTTCTCTTCTGCCGATTTAATGGCATCCTCAGCGGCGCCTTCCTTGAGCAGCTTGCGCAGGGCCTCGTTCACGTCTTTGCGGATGCCGCGCACCCGGATTTTGCCGCTCTCCGACTCGTTTTTAGCTTGCTTCACGAGGTCGCGGCGGCGTTCCTGCGTCATGGCCGGAATGTTAAGCCGGATGCCGTCGGCGTCGGAAACCGGGTTCAGGCCCAGGTCGCTGTTCTTGATGGCTTTCACCACTTCACCGACCATGTTTTTCTCCCAAGGCTTGATGTGCAGCGAGCGGGGGTCGGGCGCCGAGATGTTGGCAATCTGCGACACCGGCGTGGGCGTGCCGTAGTAGTCCACGCGCAGGCCATCAAGCATGGCCGGCGAGGCCTTGCCGGCCCGGATGCGGCTCATTTCCACGCCCACGTGGGCCACCGCTTTTTGCATCGACTCTTCCAGGTCGCTGAGGTAAAACTGAATTTCTTCGTCCATAAGTGAAAAGAATTAAAAATGAAGAATTAAAAATTAAAAATGAGCAAGAGGCTTTCAGGTGGACGCAAAGCCAATTTTTAATTCTTCATTTTTAATTTTTAATTCCAAATCAGGCTTGCGCTTCCGGCTCACCCAGCGCGGGCTGCAGGGCGCTGTGCTTGGGGTCCAGCAGGGG
>CAXUEM010000327.1:0-3460 GCA_964249885.1 uncultured Hymenobacter sp.
CGACCACGGAGAGCCAGCAGCCGGACAAGGCCACCACGCCGCACTGCTGCCTTCCGGGACCGGGAGTTTGCGGCTGCTGTGGGCTGCGGCTTTGGCCACAGTGCTGCTGCTGCTGCCCGCCACCATGTTCTCGCGCAGCGGCGCCGGCGTGCACGATGCCGAGCGTTATGCCACGGTGCTTTACCCAGTGGTGCTGCTGCTGGTGCTGCACCGCTGGCCCGCCGCCCCGCCGGTGCCGGTGGCTAGCGGGGGAATAGTCGGCCGCCACTGGCGCTGGCTGAGCCGGGCCCTGCTGGCGCTTTGGCTGCTCTATGCCGGCCTGCGCACGGCAGCCAATGCCCGGCAGCTGCACCAGCAGCGGCCCCGCGCCGCCTGGCTGCCGCGCTAGTGGGCCAGTCAGGTAATTAGCCCCGCCAGGGCCGCACCGGCAGCGGGTCGGGGCAGTGGGCCAGCAGCTCGGTTATCAGCCGGCCCGACTGCGGGTGGCGGAGTTGCGGGGCAATTTCGGCCAGCGGCAGCAGCGCAAACCGGCGGCCGGGCAAATGTGGGTGCGGCACGGTGAGCGAGGCGGAAGCGCTGATTTCGGTGCCGTAGAGCAGGATATCCACGCCAGCAGCTGGCCGGTGCCGGCCAACTCCTGGCGGCCGGTGGCCAAGTGGGCCGCCCGGTCGCCCAGATTAGAGCCCAGCAGCAGGTACGCCAGCACGGGCCCGGCAGCGGCGGCAGGTGCTTGGCTCATTGCGGCCCGCGAGTAAGGCCGACGCAGATTTTGGCCGCCGCTGGGACCAGCGCGGGCAGGAGGCAGTGAGCAAGAAAAAACATGGCCGGCAAGTTACGGCCAGGAAGCAGCGCCCGGGAGCGCGCGGCTAACTCAGGACCGCGCGCTCCTGGTTGACGCGCCGTGGCGCTACAAGCTTGTGGCGTATCATTGCGGTACCGTTCTGTTTTCCCTTTGATGGCCCAGCTGCCCCCCGTTTCCCTCGACCAGATTCAGGCCCCAATTGCGGCCGAGATGGCGGGGTTTGAAATAAAATTCCGGCAATCTATGCAGACCAATGTGCTGCTGCTGGACAAGATAATGGGCTACATCGTCAAGCGCAAGGGCAAGCAGATTCGGCCCATGTTCGTGTTTTTCTCGGCCCGCATTGCCCAGCCCGTGCCCACGCCCGAGCTGCCCGAGGCCTCCTACCGCGGCGCGGCCCTCATCGAGCTGCTGCACACAGCCACGCTGGTGCACGACGACGTGGTGGACGAGTCAAATTACCGCCGCGGATTTTTCTCGATTAATGCGCTCTGGAAAAATAAAATTGCCGTGCTCGTGGGCGACTACTTATTGTCGCGCGGCATGCAATTGGCGCTGGAGCACGACGATTTCGATTTGCTGAAAATAGTGAACAATGCCGTGCGCGAATTAAGCGAGGGCGAATTATTACAGATTGAGAAAGCCCGCAAGCTGGATATCACCGAAGACGTTTATTTCGATATTATCCGGCAGAAAACCGCCTCGCTGATTGCCTCCTGCACGGCCGTGGGCGCGGCCTCGGCCGGGGCCGATAAAGCCACCATTGAGCGCGCCCGTTTATTCGGCGAGAAAGTGGGCATGGCGTTTCAAATTAAAGACGACTTGTTTGATTTCGGCACCGACGAAATCGGCAAGCCGGTGGGCATCGACATCAAGGAAAAAAAGATGACGCTGCCCCTGATTTATGCCCTGCAGCAGGCCAGCTGGCTCGAAAAGCGCCGCGTGATTTATAACGTCAAGAACAACGAGGGCCGCCGCGACCGGGTGCAGCAAGTCATTGAGTTCGTGAAAAAATCGGGCGGCCTGGATTATGCCATTCAAACTATGCAGCGTTACCGCGACGAGGCGCTGACCCTGCTCTATACCTTCCCACCCTCGCCAAGCCGCACTTCGCTCGAGCAGCTGATTAATTATACCATCGAGCGGGAAAAATAAATCACAGATGGTGCAGATAAAGTCGCTGATTCTGTAGATGATGTTCTAACACTAGGTCAATTAAATGCTGATTAAAACAAAAAGCTGCCCGGGTGGAGCAGCTTTTTCTATTTAACTACAATAGGTTGCGCAGAACGAATCCGTGTTTAGCAGGTTATCTGCGGAATCTGCGGCTTTATCTGCCCCATCTGTGATTTACTGCTGGCCGGCTACCTGATAGCACACGTTTTTGGCTTCGCTTACTTTGAAGCTTACGCCGGCGAAGGTGCTGTCGACTTCGAGCGTGTGGCGCACGTCGCAGCCGGGGCACTTAATTTCCTCGATTTCGTGATTTTCGGCGTGCTCCACGGAGTCCGCTTCGGGGTTGGGCGCGGGCACGCCAATGAGGTCGGTAAATACTTCGGTCTGGCAGCTGCTGCACTCAAAGCGCAGGCCCACGCTGCGGTTTTGCAGGTCGGCGAGGGGTGCGGGCGCGTTGTCTTTCAGGGAAATCCACATAGGAATAGGAGAGTGGTGAAGAATGCAGGGCCGGGCCGAATGCCGGAAGGTGGCGCCCGTGCTCCTGCTCACCTTACGAACCCAACACCGAAAAAGATAAGCCAGACCCCCTGCTGGGCTCGGCAGCAACGCCAGCTACCCGCGCTACTCCTTTAGCAGCTGGTCAATTGTGGCATTAAATTCCGCAATTTCCTCCTGATAATACTTGCCCGTGCCGGGACCGGAGAAACCGGTGTGAATCTTGCGCACCTCGCCCTTTTTATCCAGAAAAATGGTGGTTGGGAAGGCCAGCACCTGCGCCAGCTGCGGCAGCGACTTGGCGGCCGAATCCTTGTTGGCCACGCCGGCCACGGCCAAATCGTACTTGATATTGAACCGCTCGCGCATCTTGAGCAGGCGCTCGGCGGCCTTTTTCTGGTCGGGGCTGCGCTCGTAGCCCAGGCCGATGATTTCGACGCCGCGGTTTTTGTTCTTCTCGTACCAGGGCGCCAGGAAGTTCGTTTCGTCCATGCAGTTGGGGCACCAGGAACCCAGAATCTGCACCACGACGACCTTGCCCCGATACTTGGGGTCGGTGGGGGAGATGGCGCCGCCCTCGAAGATGCTAGGAAACTTGAAGTCCAGGCGCTTCTGGCCGGGCTTCAGGGCCGTCAGGGCGTTGGCGTCGGGCAGCTTGGCGTTGGGGTCGAGCACGGCGGTAAAGGTTTCGTGGCCTGATTTGCCGGAGTAAAAGTGGCCGGTGATAGAATCGATGGTGTCACTCACGCCTCTGCCGGCGCCGGTATCATTATGCAGTTGAGTATCAAATAGGAATGCGTGGTTGCCATCAAACGTGCTCAACTGCATTTTCGAGTCCTTGGCCTGACCTGCCAAATAGCGGTAGTCGCCAGTAGAAGTTAGAAAAGTGCCTGTGACATCATTGGTGTTTTGCTTAAAAACACCAACGGCTGGATAGGTCTTGCCCTCCTCATCTTTAAAGGTGACTTGCCAATTTCCTGTGAAGGA
>CAXUEM010000327.1:3470-4008 GCA_964249885.1 uncultured Hymenobacter sp.
GGATAAAGGCTTTGCCTCCGAGCCCGGAAAAAGCTTTTGCTTCCCCGCCGTAGCCACCAGCGGCACCCGATACGGCTCCTTTGCGTCGTACTTCACCCACACGCCTTTCAGCTTGTCGGCCCCATCGGCGCGCAGCACAAAGGCCGCGTCAAAAATGTGCAGCTTCACCGTGACCGAGTCGCCGGCCTGGGTGATTTCCGGGCAGCGCAGGCGCTCCTCGCCGTCGAGGCCTTTGTTTATTAGGTAGACCACGGGCTTGCCGGCTTCCTCTTTCACCTCAAACAGAAACGGAATCTGCTGGCCTTGGGCGGCCAGCTCACCACGGTAGGGACCGGGCTTGAGGAGAGTAATGGCTGCGCCGCCGGCGCCGGTCGTGGTGGGGGTGTCGGCGGGTTTGGTTTCGCAGGCGGCTAGGGCGGCGCCCAACAGCAGGGCGGCGGAAAGTCGGGTCAGATTCATAAGGAGCAAAGTAAGCGTCCACAACCAGCAAGCGCGGTGGAAGGTTGCCGTCCTCCACCGGTGACCCCACCCCCAGCCC
>CAXUEM010000328.1:0-813 GCA_964249885.1 uncultured Hymenobacter sp.
CGTTTGGGCGCCGCTCTGGTTTGCCCGCCCCCGATACCGCCGCCCTGGAAATGGCGCACCCACAAGGTGCCGGTTTTGGGGTCCTGGTAGAAGCCGGTGGCGAAGTCTTCGGCCAGGCCCTGGCGGCGGCTGAAGGTTTGAAAGCTGGTGCCGTCGTAGCGCAGCACGCCCTCGGCGGTGGCCAGCCAGAGGTAGCCGGGGCGGTCCTGGGCCAGGGCGTAGATGAAGGGCTGATGCAGGCCCTCGGCGGCGCCGAACTGCTTGATAAACTGCTGCTGGGCGCGCAGCGGCTGGCCCGCGCCCAGCAGGAGCAGCAACAGAACACGCAACAAGAGCCGGGGCAGCGGGCACTTCATCGACGGAAATTACGACGGCGCGGATAGGCTTTCCGCGGTTTTCGCTCAGCACCAGGTTTTCGCCGGCCAACGCGCCGCAAGTAGCGCCCCTGCCGGGAGCTACTTGCTACTTGCGGATTTTCACGTCCACCTCGTAGCGGTAGCGGGGCGGGCCGCCCAGCGGCACGGCGAAAAACGGCAGGGCCGTATCGTACTGGTCGGTGACGAAAAAAACCATGTCGTTCACGGCGCGGGAGCGGTTGAGCAGGCGCAGCTCCAGGGAGAGGCCATGTTCGGACGCCGCAATGGGAAACACACTGCTGCGCCACTGCTGGTCGCCGCTGACGGCGGCGGCGTGGCCGTTTTTGGCCACCGAGAACACGCTGAGCGTGGCATCGTTGTCGGCGTCGAAGTTGCTTTGCTTGATGCTCACCACCCGGTCGTTCACGAACGGGTAGAGGTGGGTGCGGGCGCCGGC
>CAXUEM010000328.1:823-3992 GCA_964249885.1 uncultured Hymenobacter sp.
GAGGCGGAAAGCGTACTCGTAGGTGAAGGCGTTGCCGCCCTCCACGGGCACATTCTGGGTGGGCGAGGAGCTGAGGAAGTAGCGGTACAGGTTGCCATCATCCCCCTGCTGGCCCTGAGCCACGAGCTTGAACACGTAGCCCTGAAACTCCGGCACCAGCTCGCCTTCGAGCGGATTAAGCGGCCCGAAGGTATACCACTGCCCGTCGTAGGCCGGTTCGGCGCCGAAGGCTTTTTGCTTGAGCAGCAGGCCCGAGCGGTAAGAACCCACCGGCTCGGGGCGGCGGGCATCGGGGCCGGAGTGGGCGCCCGCGCCGCCGTAGAGGCTGAAGTCAGTGCGCGTGTTCCAGCCAAACTTGGCCTCGTCGAATTTGCCGCCACAATCCGGGTCGTACACGCGCAGGTACACCGGCTGGCGGCGGGCCTGAGGCACCAGGAAAAAGAAGGTCTGGGTGAAGTCGTCGTCGCCCCAGCCCTTGTCGGCCTGCGCGCCGAAGGTGACGATGTAGTCGATATTCTCGACCGGGCTCGGCACGGCCTGGGCGCGGGCCGCAACCAGCGGCAGCAGGGTCGCCAGCAAGGCCAGCAGGGGGCAGGACAAAAGGCGCATCATGCCGGCAAGTTAGTCGACGCGGCGGCGGTTGGCTTTTTTCTCGCCGTCCTTTTTCTTGGTCTCCAGGCGCTTGCGCACGGCGCTTTTGCTGGGCTTGGTCGGCTTGCGGGGCTTGTCCTGGTGCAGGCTCTTGGCAAGCAGTTCGTGCAGCTTGCGTAGGGCAATGTCCTTGTTGCGCAGCTGGCTGCGGTCTTCCTGGGCGGTTAGCAGCAGCTCGCCCTCGGCCGTAAGGCGGTGAGCCAGCTTGAGCTTTAGGCGTCCCTTTTGCTCCTCGGTCAGCAGTTGGGAGTCAGCGATGGAGAAGCGCAGCTCGACGCGGCTTTCCACCTTGTTCACGTTCTGTCCGCCTGGCCCGCTGCTGCGGCTGGTCTGGAAGGTGATTTCGGGCAGGAAGTCGGCAGCGGGCGGGAGCAAGTTGCGAGTTGGCGTATCAGTGGGACGGGCTGTTCGGCAAGTTACCGCAGAGCTGCGCAGTGAGAAACGCAGTGGACCGCAGAGCGCGAAGATGCGTTACTTCGCCGGTGCCGTGGCGTACCAGTTGCGCAGGCGCACATCGATTTTTTTATCGCCTTCGGCTACCATTTTTCGGAAACCTTCCACGTCGCTCAGGCCCTGCTGGCCGCGGTAGTGATATGGATACACGATGCCGGGCTTGAAGGCCAGTACGCCCTGCGCGGCCTGGGCCACGTCCATGGTGTAGGGCAGGTTCATGCACACAAAGGCGACGTCGATTTTCTTCAGGGCGCGCATTTCGGCCGTGTCCTCGGTGTCGCCGGAGAGGTACACGGTTTTGCCGCCCAAGCGCAGCACGTAGCCGTTGCCGCGGCCCTTGGGGTGCATGGCGTCGGGGGCTTCGGGCAGGTTATACATCGGGATGGCCTCGATGCCCACGCCCAGCTTTTCCAGGCGCTGGCCGTTGCGCAGCACTACTACCCGCTGCTTAAACTCGGCGGGCAGCTTGTCGGCCACGGTCTGGGGCACCAGCAGTGGGGCCTGGCTGGCGGCCAGGCCGGCCAGGGTTTTGGGGTCCATATGGTCGCCGTGGATGTCGGTTATCAGTATCAGGTCCGGCGCGGCGAGGCCGGCAAACAGCTCGGGGCCGCCGGCCGGGTCCACGTAGATGGTCTTCTTATTCCAGGTCAGCACTACGCTGCCGTGCTGCACGGGCTGCACGCTGAGCGGGCCTTGCTTGGTGCTGATTTGGTCGGGCGCAGGGCGTTGGGCCAGGGCCGGGAAGCTGAGCAGCAGGGCCGCGAGAAGGTTTTTCATGGAGTGGGATTGAGGTTATGTAACCCGCGTTCGGGCTCAGAGTTTGGGGCCGCAACGTCATTTCCCGCCGAGGGCGCAAAAGTTCGCGGAGCGCGGATGACATCAACCATTAATCACCGTTGCTTCGCCTTTCTCCAGCAGCATGGCGCCGTAAGAGTAGCCGCCGCCGAAAACTGTGACAATAACTTTGTCGCCGGCCAGCAGGGTGTCCCAGATTTCGGAGAGGCCGATGGCGGCGCCCGCGCAGCCGGTGTTGCCGAGGCGCTCGATGTTGCTCACGGCGCGCTCGGGCGGCAGGCCCAGCTGCTTGACCACGTTGTGCGAGATGCGCAGGTTGGCCTGGTGCGGAATCAGGTAGCGCAGGTCGGTGGCTTGCAGCCCAAACTGGTCGAGCAGCTGCTGGGTGATGCGCGCCATGTAGGTGCAGGCCCACTGAAACACGTCGCGGCCGTGGGGCATCACAATGCCTTTCTCGACGGGCTTGAGCGTGACGGCGTCGTTGGCCTTGCCCACGGGCGCCGCGCCGCCGGTCACGAGGTGGCGAATCAGCAGGTCGCCGGGGCCGAGCGGCTCCCGGCTCAGCAGCAGGGCCGCCGCGCCGTCGCCCCAAAGGTGGCCGGCAATGGTGTCTTCCTCATTATTATACGCCGTGTTGTGCTCGCTCACCACTACCACGGCGCGGCTAGCCTTGCCCAGGGCAAAGTAGCCCTCCACGATTTCCAGCGCATTGAGCAGCGACGAGCAGGCCGACGAGATGGTAACCGCCGGAATATCGTGCACCCCGATGGCGCGCTGCACGGCGTGGGCGGCCGTAAAAATGGTGTCGTGGGGCGTGTAGGTGCCCACCACTATCAGGTTGACCTGCTCGGCCGCGAAGGCCGGCGCGGCGGCCAGGGCGGCTTCGGCGGCTTGCACGGCCATGGTGTTGCTATTTTCGCCGGGGCCAGCCTTGCGGCGCTCCCGGATGCCGGTGCGCTCCGTTATCCACTCCGAAGACAGGCCATTAAGCCGGGTAAAATGTTCGTTTGTAACGACGGCTGCCGGCAGGTAGGCAGCCACGTGGTGCAGGTACACGGGCAAGTAGTAAGGACGAAAGCGCGGGGTGGGAAGAAGCCCAAAACAGCCGGCCGCCGGCAGCAAGAGGCGGCAAGGTACGGCGGCCTGACCGCCGCCGCTGAGCGGTCGGGGCCGGGCCGCCGTACTAGCAGCGGCCCGCGGGCGTTCAAACGGCCCGCCCCCGGTGGGGTTCCTTTTCCGTCCTACAAGATTATGACCTTATGAAAAAAGC
>CAXUEM010000329.1:0-316 GCA_964249885.1 uncultured Hymenobacter sp.
GTTTGCCACCGTGGTCTTGTCCAATGCCACCCACCTCACGGCCCTGCTGCTGAACATGAGCACCGGGCAGTTTCGCTACCTGGCCAGCATCTACGAGCCCCTGCCCACGCAGCTTTCCTTCGAGGCTGACGAGCGCACCGGCCGGGCCGCCTACGTGCTGAGCCAGCACAACGGCCGCAAGTCGCGCCTGCAGCTCAAGCAGCTCGGCGCCAACGGCCAGCTGCTAGGCGCCGAAGTGGTGCAGGCCGAGAGTGAGCGCAACCTGCTCACGGCTCAGCTCAGTCCGCTGGCTGACTCCAGCGCCCGCCTGCTGGCC
>CAXUEM010000329.1:326-3989 GCA_964249885.1 uncultured Hymenobacter sp.
GCACTTACTCGTTACGCGAGCTGAGCTACGCCCAGGGCTTGTTTGCCACCGACCTACGGCTGCCCGCCGACGGCGCCGCCGTGGGCACCATGCGCGCGCCGCTGCGCTTCTACGATTTTCTGCGCTTCAAGCACTTCTTCGACTTTCTCAAGCCCCGGCGCGAGCAGCGCCTACGCGAGCAGGCTGCCCGCCGGCAGCAGCAGGCCCAGGCGCCGCGCCGCTGGCGCTACCGCCTGCTGCTGCACCCCATGCGCCCGCTGCCCGGCGGCGGCTTCGTGCTCACGGCCGAGGTGTATTTTCCGCATTACCGCTACAATAGCTTTTACCCCGGCGCCGGGGCCGGCCTGAACACGGGCTACCTGCCGGGGGGCGGCGCCGGCTTCGGCAACAGCCGGGTGTTCGATGGCTACAGCACCACCCAGGCGCTGGTATGCGGCTTTGCCCCCGATGGCACGCTGCTCTGGGACAATGCCTACGTGGTCAAGGACCTGCGCCGCTACGAGCTGACCGAGGTTATCCGGCAGGCGCTGCTGCCCGATGGCCGCCTCGTGCTGGCTTACCTGGACGATAACGAGTTGTGCTACAAGCTGGTGCAGCAAGCTCAGCCCTCGCCCAACGACCTGCGCGTGCCGTTGCAAACCCACCCTGCTGGCCTGGATGAGCGACCCTACGAGGCCAGCGACACCGACCTGCACCCCTGGTACGGCGCTACGTTCGTGGCCAGCGGCTTTCATCAGCTGCGCCCGGAAAAAGGCCCCGAACGCGAGGTGTTTTTTCTGAATAAAATCGTGTTTGAGTAAGCGTAGCGCGGGCCAGTCGCCGGTTTTCGGCCAGCCAACCACCCGCTCGTCCCGTATAGGGCAGCGTCGCGCGCCGGTTTTGGCGCGGCCCGCCGGGTGGCGGCCACCTTACTTCTTTTTTATGACGCGCAAACTTTTTCTGCTGCTTTTGCTGGCCCTGGCCGGCTGCCGCACCAGTGGGCCGGGCACGCCGGCCCTCACCGTGGCGCAGTTTTTCAATAAATACGAAAAGCGCGACGGCTTTTCCGGCACCGAGTGGTCGGCGGGCCTGCTGGAGCGCCTGGCCCTGGTGAAGGCCGCCAAGCTGCTGGGCGGCTCCGAGCTGACCGATGCCATCACGGGCATCCGGGCCGCGCGCGTGATTTCGTTTGCTCCCACCACGGCCTCGGCCCGGGCCCTGGCCGCGCAGGGCCTGCGCGATGAGGCAGCGGGCGTGCTGCGCAGCGAAAAATACGAGCCGCTGGGCGCAGGCGTCGCCCTCGGCAATGATTACCAGGTGGCCGTGCGCGCCCGCGGCGACCGGGTTTCCGAATTCGCCGCCACCGGCTCGCTGCCTGAGGTGGCCGACTCGTTTGTGCTGGTGGCCGTGGAGGGCAACTTCACGCGCAGCCAGGTGGCTACCTTGGCCAAGTACCTGCCCCAGCTGGTGCAGGCCACGGGCAAGCAGTGAGAATTAGGGATGAGGTAATGAGGTAATGGGGTGATGAGATGATGAGGTTACCTCCCTGCTGGCATCCTCATCACCCCATCACCGAGCCATCAGCCGCTCGATGTCGTCGGCCAGCAGGGGGATGTCGGCCATCAGGTCCTCGTTGCCGGTAGCGGTGATGAGAATGTCGTTTTCAAGGCGGATGCCCAGGCTTTCCTCCGGGATGTAGATGCCCGGCTCGACGGTGTAGACCATGCCGGCCTCGAACTTGCGGTACTTGTAGCCCACGTCATGCACATCGAGGCCGAGGTAGTGGCTGGTGCCGTGGGGAAAGTATTTCTTGTAGAGCGGCTGGTCGGGGTCCTGGTTTTTCACGTCCTCGGCGCGGAGCAACTCGAGCTTTATCAGCTCCTGCTCCATGTTCTGGCCCACTTCGCGGTGGTAGGTTTCGATGTCGTTGCCCACCACGAGGCGGGTTTTGGCGAAGTTCATCACACGCAGCACGGCCTCGTACACCTGCCGCTGGCGCGGCGTGAACCGGCCCGAGACGGGGATGGAGCGCGAGAGGTCGGCGGCGTAGTTGGCGTACTCGGCGCCGAAGTCCAGCAGCAGCACGTCGCCGGCCTGGCACTGGCGGTCGTTGCTGGTGTAGTGCAGCACGGTGGCGTTTTTACCGCTGGCAATGATGCTGCCGTAGGCCGGCCCGCGGCTGCGCCCGCGCACGAACTCGTGCAGAATCTCGGCCTCAATCTCAAACTCCCACACGCCGGGCTGCACAAAGCCCAGCACCCGCCGGAAGGCCTGCCCCGTCAGCCGCATGGCCTCGCGCATGACCCGGATTTCCTCGGCGCTCTTGATGGCGCGCAGCCCGTGCAGCAGCGGCGCCACCCGGCGGTACTGGTGCAGCGGGTAGGCCGCCTGCAGGCTTTTGATGAAGCGGGCGTCGCGGGTTTCGACCTCCACCACTGAGCGGATGTGCTCGTTGGCGTTCAGGTACACGTATTCGGCCTCGTTCATCAGGGCCGGCAGCACGGTTTTGAAAGCGTCCAGCCACATGATGGTGGGCACGCCCGACTGCACCCGGGCCTCGTCCTTGGTCAGCTTGTAGCCTTCCCAGATGAGGATATGCTCGCTGGTTTCTTTGAGAAACAAGATTTCGCGGTGCCGCTCCAGGGCGGCGTTGGGGCAGAGCACGAGGATGCTTTCCTCCTGGTCGACGCCCGAGAGGTAGAACAGGTCGCTGTTCTGCCGGAAGGCCATGGTGCCGTCGGCATTTGTCGGCATGATGTCGTTGGCCTGGAAGATGGCCAGCGCGCCGGGCGGCAGCAGCTCGCGCAGGCGGCGGCGGTTTTCGATGAACAGCTCGGGGGCGAGGGGGGCGTAGCGCATGGGGAAAGAACGGGTTACGGCTTGCCGCGTACAAGGGTATCGGCAAGCCAAAAGTAAGGCCGGGGGCGCGGGCAGCCGGCCGGCGCGGGGCAGCTGCCCAACCCCGGCCGTGGCAACCCTGGGCCCGGTCTGGCAGTTAGGTCAGCAGGATTTGTTTTTTGCTTGTTTTGACGAAAGTTATCATGATAGAAGAATTGAAGTCGGCGCTGGGCAGGGTATACTTGACCATAGAAACGGACCTGGAGAACCGCTGGATTTTCACCGACTGGCAGGGCTACCTCACGGCTGACAACATCAAGGAAGGCGCCCGCGCCTACACGGCGGCGCTGGCCAAATCAGGCTTTTCCGGCGTGCTGAACGATACCCGCTCGGTGCGCGGCCCCTGGGACCACTCCATGGACTGGGTTATCAACGAGTGGGCGCCCAATGCCGCCCGGGCGGGCCTGCGGCATTTTGCCATGGTCACCACGCCGGCCACGCTGGCCGAGGGCTCGGCCGCCAATTTCTACGCCCAGCTCACGGCTTTTGAGGGAGCCGTCTTCGACAACCTGGTCGACGCCCGGGCCTGGCTGGCGGCGCGGCTCAGCCAGCCTGCTAGCTGACCCGCGCCGCCAATCTCTTACTGTCCTTGCAGGAGTTTCTGCACCGTGGCAGCCAGGGCGGTTTCGTCTAGCTGCAGCAGGCAGGGCGGCCGCTCGCCGAAGCGGCAGACATTGGTGCAGCCGCCGCAGGGCACCGGGCCCGGGGCGCGGACTACAACGGCCCGGCCCGCTGCCTGGTAATAGGGGCCGGTGCTGGTTTCGTCGCCGGGCCCTATTACCAGGC
>CAXUEM010000330.1:0-3974 GCA_964249885.1 uncultured Hymenobacter sp.
TGGCAGGACGATTTACAGGCCAACCTCAACATCACCTCGGCCGAAACGCCGGTCAACGACTTTTTCAGCTCCCTGCCCGAAGGTATTTTCGACACCGTGCTCGGCGTGCGCGGCACCGGCAACCTGACCTACCGGCTCCTGGCAGCGCTGAATATGGCCCAGGTCGACAGCCTGAAATTCGATTCGTCGCTGCGGCCGAGCGGCGACTTTGCCATCACGCAGTTCGGGGCCGAGGACCTGCGCAAGCTCAATCAGGATTTTGCCTACACGGCTTACAACGACCGCGGCGACTCCATCAAAACCTTCGCCGTAGGGCCCAGCAACCCGGATTTCACGCCCTTCAACCAGATTTCCAACTACCTCAAGGCGGCCATCACCACGGCCGAGGACCCGCGCTTTTTCACCCACAAAGGGTTCATGGAAAAGGCGTTCGTGAAGTCGGCCATTCAGAACATCAAGGAAAAGCGCTTTGCTCGCGGCGGCTCCACCATCAGCATGCAGCTGGTGAAGAACGTGTTTCTGACCCGGCAAAAGGTGATTTCGCGCAAGGCCGAGGAGATGCTGATTGTGTGGCTGCTCGAAAACACGCGCCTGGTGAGCAAGGAGCGCATGTTTGAGGTCTACCTGAACGTGATTGAGTGGGGCCCGAAAATCTACGGCGTGAAGGAGGCGGCCAAGTTCTACTACAACAAGAAGCCCGCCGACCTGAACCTGCCCGAGAGCCTGTACCTGGCCAGCATCATTCCCAAGCCCAAGTACTACCGGCAGTCATTCGACGCCTACGGCAACCTGCGCCGCAACACGCGCTACTTCTTCCGCCTCATCGCCGATTTAATGGAAATGCGCGGCCACATCACGGCCCAGGACCGCGCCAACCTCGGCTACGGCGTAGTGCTTAATGGCCGCGCCCGCCAGTACATCGTGACGGCCCGCGACACCACGCGCACCGTGCAGCCCGCCGACACGAGTCAGTTTGAGCCCCTGAACCTGATTGACTTGCTCAACACCGGCGCCACCACCACGCCCGATGCCGGCGTCAACTCCAACGCCGCCGACGACGACCGGCCCGCCCCGCCGAAGCAGTAAAAGTCTTTACGGCTGCGCCTTTTCCTCCGGCTCGGCGGCTTTGGGCAGCACGAGCGAAATCAGCACGCTGCCCACCAGAATGGTGCCGACAATGCCCAAGGCAATGGGCATGGGAAAGGTATAAAAATCCTCAATCAGCAGCTTGCCGCCGATAAAGACGAGGATAAGCGAGAGGCCGTAGTGCAGGTAGTGGAAGGCCTGCATGAGCCCGGCCAGCGCAAAGTACAGCGCCCGCAAACCCAGCAGGGCAAACACGTTGGACGTGAACACAATAAACGTGTCGCGCGAGATGGCCAGAATGGCCGGAATCGAGTCCACGGCAAATACCACGTCGGTGGTCTCGACCATGACCAGCACCACGAACAGCGGCGTGGCGAAGCGCAGGCCGTCTTTCTTGGTGAAGAACTTGCCCCCGTCGAGCTGCCGCGTAATGGGCAGGTGCCGGCTCAGAAAGCGCACGATGGGGTTGGCTTCGGGGTCGATTTCGGCCCCGTCGGCGCTCAGCGCCATCTTGATGCCGGTGTACACCAGAAACGCGCCCAGCACATACAGCAGGAAGTGAAACTTGGCCAGCAGGGCCGCCCCGACGAGGATGAAAATGGCCCGCAGGATGAGCGCGCCCAGCACGCCCCAGAACAGAATGCGGTGCTGGTACTGCGCCGGCACCTTGAAGTAGCTGAAGATGAGCAGGAATACGAACAGGTTGTCCACGCTCAGGGCCTTTTCCACCAGGTAGCCCGTCAGCCACTGCAGGCCGGCCTCGGGGCCCATGGTCTTGTAGACCAGGCCGTTGAAGCACAGCGAGAGAAAAATCCAGAACGCGCTCCAGCCCAGGGCCTCGCGCATGCGCACGGCGTGGGCCTTGCGGTTGAAGACCAGCAAGTCGAGCAGCAGCAGGGCAATTACAAAGGCGTTGAAGCCGAGCCAGAACAGGGGCGAGTTTTCCATGCAGTGGCCGCAAGATACGGCGCACAGCGCGCAGCGGCCAATCGGGGGCGGCTGCAAGTAAGCCGGCCGGGGGCAGCGGCGGCGCTCAGGTCCGGTCGGCGCTGGCCCGGTGCGGGGGCTGAGACCAGGCGTCGAGCTTCATTTGCAGCACGCCGAAAAGGGCTTCCTGGAAAATGCCCTTGCTCATCTTCGACTGCCCGCGGGTGCGGTCGGTGAAGATGATGGGCACTTCCTTGATGCGAAAGCCCAGCCGGTAGGTCAGCCACTTCATCTCAATCTGAAAGGCGTAGCCCACGAACCGAATCCGGTCCAGGGCGATGGTTTGCAAGACCCGGGCCGAGTAGCACTTGAAGCCGGCCGTGGCATCGTGAATGGGCATGCCCGTGATGGCGCGCACGTACCACGAGGCCAGCCACGACATGAGCACGCGCGACATGGGCCAGTTCACCACGTTCACCCCGCTGCTGTAGCGCGAGCCGATGGCCAGGTCGTAGCCCTCGCGGGCGCAGGCGTCGTGCAGGCGCAGCAGGTCGTCGGGGTTGTGCGAAAAGTCGGCGTCCATCTCGAAGATGTAGGCGTAGCCGCGGGCCAGCGCCCAGCGAAAGCCGTGCAGGTAGGCCGTGCCCAGGCCCTGCTTGCCGGCGCGCTCTTCCAGGTGCAGGCGGCCCGCAAACTCGGGCAGCAGGGCCCGCACCGCGGCGGCCGTGCCGTCGGGCGAGTTGTCGTCGACGATGAGCACGTCGAACGCCCGGGGCAGCGAAAACACCTTGCGGATGATGATTTCCGCGTTTTCGCGCTCGTTGTAGGTGGGAATAACGACCAGGCCCTCGCTCATAAGATGGCAAAGATAGCCGCTGGACTTTAGCAGGATTTCGCTCACCACCGCGGCTCTGCCGCATAGGTAAACTAAGATACTAAAATTACTGCTACGGCAAAGACGCCGCGCTTTGCTTCCGGCTCACGGCCTCCGCCAGCTGCCGGGCGTGGCGCACGCAGTCGGGCACGCTCACGCCGGCCTGCCAGTTGGCCACGGCTAGCACCCCCTGCTGGCCGAGCGCCGCCACCGCCGCCCGCGCCGGCCCGATGTGCGCATCGAACTGCGGAATACTGCGCGGCCAGGCGTAGCGCCCCTGCCAGCGCGGCCCGCCGCCGATGCCGTAGAGCCGGCTCAGCTCCTGGTGCACGGCGGCCAGCTGCTCGGCCTCGGGGTGCCGGGCCTGGTCGGCGTACTGGCTGCCGCCCACGAAAGTGGTAAACAGCACCTGCCCGGCCGGCACACGGTTGGGGTAGATGGCGCTGGTCCAGATAGAGCCGGCGGCGTAGGCGTTTTCCACCTTGGGGTGCAGCGCCCCGAAGCCGTTGAGCGGATGCCGCACCGCCGCGCGCTCGTAAGCCGAAAACACGACCGTCAGCGGCGGATACTGAATGGCGGCCAGCGCGGCGCCCGCTTCGGAAAACAGCGGCGCCAGCAGGGGGGCGGCGGCGTAGGCCGGCAGGGCCAGGGCCAGGTGGGTGTAGGTTTGTGACAAGCCAGCAGGGGGGGCAGCGGCTGAAATCACCGGGGCTGAACGCACGGATTCCGGCGTCGCGGTGGTTTCGGCCGGGTTCGCCGTTTCTGATGCCGCTGCACCCCCTGCTGGTGGGGCCAAGGCCAGCTGGTACTCACCGCTGCCGAGGCGGCTGATTTGTTGCACGGCGCGGCCGGCGTGGTAGTTGGTCAGGGCGGCGGCCAGGGTTTCCGTTAGCTTTTGCAGGCCGCCTTGCAGGGTGAAAATGCGGCGGCGCGGGGCGCCCTTGCCGGTGCGGGCCAGGCCGCGCAGCACCGAGCCGTGCTGCTGCTCCAGGGTCGCGAGCTGCGGAAAGGTCTGGTGCAGCAGCAGCTTTTCGGGGTCAGAAGCGTAGATGCCGGCCATGAAGGGGTTCACGGCGTAATCGAGCAC
>CAXUEM010000331.1:0-2596 GCA_964249885.1 uncultured Hymenobacter sp.
TGCCCGACCGCCGCAACCCCGCCGCCACCGTGGCCGCCGCCCTCGAAATGCAGGCCGCCATGCAAAGCTGGCAGGCCGGCCCCGAGGCCGCCGGGCAGCCCCGCTGGAGCGTGCGCCTGGGCGTGCACACCGGGCCGGTAGTGGCGGGCGTCATCGGCACGCGCAAGTTTGCCTACGACATCTGGGGCGACACCGTCAACACCGCCTCGCGCATGGAAACCAACTCCGCGCCCGACCGGGTCAACATCTCGGCCGCCACCCACGCGCTGGTCAGCGCCTTTTTCGAGTGCGAGTACCGGGGCCGGGTATCAGCCAAAGGCAAGGGCGAGGTCGAAATGTACTTTGTGAACCGCCTGCGCCCCGAGTTTGCCCGCGATGAGGCCGGCCTGCAGGCCAACGAGCGATTTTTCGCGGCCCTGGAGCGAACAGCAAAATAGCCGTCGGCCGGACGCCCGAGGCCCAAGGCCCGGCCCGCAGACGACAATGGCTTCCACCGAAAAGACCCTGCCGGACGCGCCAGCAGGGTCTTTTCGGTGAGTTTTGCCGCTCGGCCCGGCCTTAGTCGGCGCGGGAGCCGGGGCCTTTCTCGGCGTTGGTTTTGTCCTGCGACATCGGGGCGTTGCCCTGGGGGTTGCTGCGGGGCTTGTTGGCCTGGGTGTGGCGCACCTCGTCGAAGTTGCCGCCGGGCGTGTTGCCCTTGGTTTCGTTGCCCTGCTCGGTGAGGTGGTTCTGGTTCAGGTTCTGCACCTCGCTGTTGTCACCATCGCCCTTGGGCTGGTTCTTGGAGTTGGTATGGCCCGAGGTTTCTTCGCTGAGGTCGAGGGGAATGTTCTTGGTAGACATGGCGCGGATGAGTTAAGTGAGCTGCACTGCTACTTCCTTGTACCCGCCCCGCCCGGAAAGGGTTGCCGGCCCGCGCCAGCGGCTGGTCGGCCCGCGCCCCGCGCCGAAGCCGGCGCTTATACCAAAACCCTCTGCTGGCCAGCTGCCAGCAGGGGGTAGGAAGAATAAATGCAAACGGTAAATGAAGAGGCTTTGCGCGGCAGGCCCGGCGCTACACGGCCGGCACGTTGGCCACGGCCGAGGCGGGCACCACGCGCACGAGGTCGGCAAACTGGGCCTCGCGGGCCTCGATTTCTTCCTGGCTCAGGTTCAGCAGCCGCTCGGTGCCGAACTTCTCGACGCAGAACGAGGCCATGGCCGAGCCGTGAATGACGGCGCGCTTCATGTTGTCGAAGCTGATGTCGTCGGTGGCCGCGAGGTGGCCGATGAAGCCACCCGCGAAGGTGTCGCCGGCGCCGGTGGGGTCGAATACTTCCTCCAGCGGCAGGGCCGGGGCATAGAACAGCTTCAGGTCCTTGCCCTTCTGAAACCGCAGGGCGCCGTGCTCGCCCTTCTTGATAATGAGAAACTTCGGGCCCATGCCCGTGATTTTCTTGGCCGCCTTCACCAAGGAATGCTCGCCCGAGAGCTGCCGGGCTTCCTCGTCGTTGATGCAGAGCACGTCGACCATCTCAATTGTAGCCTTGAGCTCTTCCAGGGCAATGTCCATCCAGAAGTTCATCGTGTCCATCACAATCAGCTTGGGCCGGTTGACGAGGCGCTGAATGACGAGGCGCTGCACGGCGGGCGTCAGGTTGCCCAGCATCAGGTACTTGCAGTCCTGGTAGGAGTGGGGGATAAGCGGGTCGAAGTCGGCCAGCACGTTCAGCTCCGTGGTGATGGTTTCGCGCGTGTTCAGGTCCTGCGAGTACTTGCCCGACCAGAAAAACGACTTTTCGCCCGGCTTGATTTGCAGGCCCTCGGTGTCGACACCATGTTCGCCGAGCATCACAATGTCGTCGGGCGGAAAATCGTCGCCCACCACGGCCACCAGCTTCACCGGCTTCACCGAGTAGGAGGCCGACAGGCTGATGTAGGTGGCAGCGCCGCCGATGATTTTGTCGGTTTTGCCGAACGGCGTTTCGAGGGCGTCGAAGGCGACGGAGCCGATAACGAGTAAGCTCATTTAATCAAGGGATGAGGAAGTGGGGTGATAGGGCAGGGTTGGCTCGCCTAACGGCGCAATAAACAAAAAAAGTCCCCGGAAGCTGTTCCGGGGACTTTTCAGATGGGTAAATAATGGGGCTCGAACCCACGACCTTCGGAATCACAATCCGACGCTCTAACCAGCTGAGCTATATCTACCAGGTTGGTTTTGCTGGGGCAAAGATAGCAGAGGAAGCTGGGAATGGCAAAAAAAGTTCGGGAGGCTTGTCTAGCGAAATAAGGAAGCCGGTCATGCTAAGCGCAACGAAGTGGAGTCGAAGTATCTCGCGTAGAGAAGTAACCAGCTTCACCACCCGATTGAATTCGTGCTGCCCGCGAGATGCTTCGACTCCACTTCGTTGCGCTCAGCATGACGTTCTGATTTGCTGCTCGGAGTTGCCCCTGCCCGGCGCCGTACCTTTGCCCCATGACTCCTGAAACGCCCGCCGCTATTTCGTTCGCCGATTTTAAGCTTAACAAACAACTACTTACCGCCGTCGCCGACGCTGGCTTCACCGCGCCCACGCCGGTGCAAATCCAAACCATTCCGCTGCTGCTGGCCGGCCAC
>CAXUEM010000331.1:2645-3947 GCA_964249885.1 uncultured Hymenobacter sp.
GTGCTGGGCATCGCCCAGACCGGCACCGGCAAAACCGCCGCCTTCGGCCTGCCGCTGCTCATGAAGGTGAAATACGCCCAGGGTCAGCACCCCCGGGCCCTGATTCTGGCCCCCACCCGCGAGCTGGCCATTCAGATTGAAACCCACCTGCGCAAGCTGGCCGTGCACACCGATTTGCGCCTGCTGGCCATCTACGGCGGGCTGGGACCGAAGTCGCAGATTGAGGCCATTGCTAAAGGGCTGGACATCCTCATCGCCACGCCCGGCCGGCTCATGGAAATCTACCTGAAGGGCGACTTGGTGCTCAAGGACCTCAAGACCCTGGTGCTGGACGAGGCCGACAAAATGATGGATATGGGCTTCATGCCCCAGATTCGGCGCATCCTCGAAATCATCCCGCGCAAGCGGCAGAACGTGCTGTTCTCGGCCACCATGCCCGAGCGCGTGACCCTGCTGAGCGAGGAATTCCTGGAGTTTCCGGTGCGCGTGGAAGTCTCGCCGTCGGCCATGACGGCCTCCACAGTCAGCCAGACGCTGTACGCCACGCCCAACCTGCTCACCAAAATCAACCTGCTCCACCACCTGCTGCACACCAACCAGGACACCATGACGCGGGTCTTGCTCTTCGCCCGCACCAAAGAGCACGCCGACCAGGTGGCCCACTTTCTGGAGCGCAAGGCGCCCGCCGGCGAGGTGCGCGTGATTCACGGCAACAAGGGCCAGAATGCCCGCCTCAACAGCATGGACAGCTTCCGGGCCGGCGAGGTGCGCTACCTGGTAGCTACCGACGTGGCCGCCCGCGGCATCGACGTACCGCAGGTCAGCCACGTCATCAACTTCGATGTGCCCATTATCCACGACGACTACGTGCACCGCATCGGGCGCACCGGCCGGGCCCTGCACACGGGCGCGGCTATCACCTTCGCCAACGAGGCCGAGATGGTGCACATCACGGAAATTGAACAGCTTATCAACCAGAAGATTGAGCGGCTGGAGTTGCCCGCCGAGGTGAAAGTGGAAGCTACCACGTTTGACGAACAGCAGAGCATCGGCCGGGAGCTGGACGAGCGCCGCAAGAAAATAGACCCCACGTTCAAGGGCGCCTTCCACGAGAAGAAAGAGTGGATAAAGCCCGGCGTGACCATCGACAAGCGCACGGGCAAGCCTTTCGTGGAAGGCCGCAAGAAGAGTACTAAGGGCGCCAAAGCCTTCGTGGGCAAAAAAGGCGGCTCGGCGCCGGGCGCCAAGGCCCTGAAGCGCCGCGGCCGGTAAAGAGCGCCGTGCGCGGCCGAAGGAGTTAGC
>CAXUEM010000332.1:0-3944 GCA_964249885.1 uncultured Hymenobacter sp.
GTAGTAGGGGTCGCCCTCAGCCTGCGGGTACTCGTACACGATGGCCGTTTTGGGGTGCTGCTGCCCGGTGAGGGCCTTAAACTCCGTGATGCGGGTGTAGTGGTGCTCGTTGGGGAAGTTTACGACGGGCGCGGCCAGGTGCTGCTCCTTGTTCAGCGTCTCGTGCTTGAACTCCAGCGAGCGGTAGGGCAGCTTGCCGAACTTGTAGTCGAAATACTCATCTACCGGACCGGTGAAAATCATTTCCTTGAACGGGATGAAGTCCACCACCTCGTGGTAGTCGGTGTTGAGCATCACCTTGATGTTGGGGTGGTCGAGCATCTTCTCGAACATCCGGGTGTAGCCGTGCAGGGGCATGGCCTGGAAGGTGTCGGTGAAGTAACGGTCGTCGCGGTTCGTGCGGGTGGGCACCCGGCTCGTTACGCTCTTGTCCAGCTCCGAGGGGTCGAGGCCCCACTGCTTGTTTGTGTAGTTCTTGAAAAACTTGTTGTACAGCTCGCGGCCGACTTTGCTCACCACCACATCTTCCGAGGTGCGAATCACCGGCACCTGCTCGGCCACCGACTCGAAGAAGGCGTCCAGCTCGAAGCTCGTCAGCGAGAGGCCGTAGAGCTTGTTGATGGTGTCAAGGTTGATGGGCATGGGCACCAGCTGTCCGTCGACGGAGGCCAGCACGCGGTGCTCGTAGGGGCGCCACTCGGTGAAGTTGCCCAGGTAATCGAAAACGTCTTTCGAGTTGGTGTGGAAAATATGGGGCCCGTATTTGTGAATCAGAATACCGTCTTCGTTATAGTGGTCGTAGGCGTTGCCGCCGATATGGTTGCGCTTGTCGATGATAAGCACTTTCTTGTTGGAGCGGGTAGCGAGCCGCTCGGCCAGCACACTGCCGGCGAAGCCGCATCCGACGATGAGATAGTCAAACATAGTAGTAGGTGTTGAAAGGTGATAGGTTGGGAAAAAAGCGGGTGGGACGGGATTAATTGAGCGAGGAAGCCGGGGCAGCGGCCGCCGGCGAGGCGGCGGTTTTGGCCGCTAGGCGCTGCTGCATCAGCTTGGTCATGTTTTCCCAGGTCAGGTCCCAGGAAATGGTGGCCAGGTACTCATCGGTGCGGCGCTGCCAGTCGGCGTCGGTGCGCTGGGCCAGGGCTTTTTTGATGGCCGCGCCAAACTCCGGGGCTTCGGCGGCAATGTGCACCAGGTTCAGGTCGCCGTAGGGCCGCACCACGTCGCGGATGGGCGTGCTGACCACGGGCTTGCCGGCGGCCAGGTACTCGGGCGTTTTGGTAGGCGAGATGAATTTCGTGCTTTCATTATCAGCAAATAAAAGCGTCGCCACATCCCAACCCCGCAGGTAGGCGGGCAGTTCCTGATAGTCTTTGCCGCCCAGGTAGTGGATGTTCTGGTTCTGGGGCAAATCCGCCTTGTCAATCTTCACCACCGGCCCGATGATGATGAACTGCCACTCGGGATGATTCGTCGCCAGCTGGCCCAACAGGCTGATGTCAAGCCGCTCGTCCACCACGCCGAAGAAGCCCACCCGCGGGTGTGCAATCGGGGCTTGGTCGGCCGGGTCGGTGCCGGGCTGCCGGGCCTGCCCGAAGTGGGCTTTGTCGATGGACGAGGGAAAAGCGTGCGCGTCAGCGTGCTGCTGGCTTTTGGCCTCGTACAAGGTCTGGCCGCCGGTGAAGACCAGGTCAGCTTTCCGGAACAGCTCCTGCTCACGGGTCCGCAGCTCGGGCGGGGCAAACTTGAAAGCGGCCAGCTCGTCCATGCAGTCGTACACCGTAAGCACGGGCCGGAAGCTGCGCGAGCGGCCAATAGACATCGGCGTGTAGTACCAGAAAACGTACTGCTCAATCTGCTGCTCCGCGAAATACTTAGCCAGCAGCTTTTCCTGAATCTGCTCCGAGACCTCCGGGCTGAGGCCCTGGGGCAGGTGGGGCACAACTACCTTCAGCCCATGCTGCCGCTCTTTGATTTCGAGGTGGGGCTCGACCAGATTATCGGGGTGTACGAAGGGGTCCTCGACGTAAAAAACGCGGCCGTGCTGCGCAAAACGGGAAAGCAGGTGCTGCGGACGCTGCCACACAAAGTCCCAGTGCAGGTGCGCAAAGCACACGAGGTCGGGGAGGGAGTAAGTCGAAGAGGAGTCGGCGGGCGCGGCCGTTTGCGCGGTGGCGGGGGCGCGCAGGGACGCCTCCGCCAGAGTAGAGAGCGGCATGGGGAAAAGTAAGAAGAAGGGCAGCGCCCGGCTGGCTGACTATCTATAACTGCCGGCCACGGGCGCTTGCCCTACTTCTACGGCGGCAGCCCTGAAAAGGATACACCCCGGCCACGGCAGCGCCGCCGGCGGGCCAGCAGGCCGCCCAGCGGCAGAACCCGAGGAGGCGGACTCAACTTCGCGGCTAAACAAGCCAAGCTCAGTCTTATAGAAAATTAATATCCTGATTAAAAGCTGACTGGATATTAACTCGGCGGGCGGCCCCCGAACGCGCCACCTCCTCCCCTTTTACGGCCGTCCGCTATTTTGCGTCCAACGTTTTCGCTCGTAAAATAGTAGCGGCTGGTCGGCCAAGAGCCCTGAAGCGCGGCGCAGCCGGGGCCGCGCGGCGGCCGGCGCAAACAAGCAGAGCGCGCAATTTCGCGTTTCAGCCGGCACAGCTTGCCCGGCAGCCGCTCGGGAGTGCTGACCGGCCGGCGCGCTACAGCAGGCACTGCAGTTCCACCGCATCGAGCCACTGCCCGGGCTCGGGGCCGCGCAGCCACTGCTGCCGCAGCCCCACACGCCGGAAGCCGCATTTCTGGAAAAGACGCACGCTGGCGCGGTTAGTCCGGGCAATGGTGCAGTAGAGCTGATGCAGGCGTAGCACCTCGCGGGCGTGGGTTTTCAGCTGTAGCAGCGCGTGTTCGGCGTAGCCCTGCCGCCGCTCACTGGCCAGGATGGTAATGCCCACGCCCGCCCGCTGGTGCAGGGGCTCGAAGCCGAATAAGTCGACTACGCCCACCGACTGCCCCCAGTCGTAAGAGTCGATGACCAGGCGCAGCTGCCGGGCCTCGAAGAAGTCGGCGGTGGCCTGCTGCTGCAAGTACTGGCGCAGGGCGTAGCGCGACACTGGCGCCAGGGTGTCGGACACGGCCCAGATGGCGGGGTCGTTTTCCAGCGCGTAGAGAAAATCCAGGTCGGTGTCTTCGAGGGCGCGCAGTGCTATCATGGCTAATGCCTGTGTCAGGTAGGAGCGCAAAAATACCCGGGGCCGGTTCGGTAGCCGGATACCCCCTGCTGGCGCGCTATACCTTGCCCTCGAACACCAGCACCGCCGGCCCGCTCAGCCACACATTGGTGAAATACCCGTCCGGGTGGCGCTCGAATGATACTTCCAGCTCGCCGCCGGGTGTGCGCAGGCGCACCGGCGAGCTGGCCCCGCGGCCGGCGGCGGCCAGTGCCACGGCCGTCACGCCGGTACCGCAGGAGTAGGTTTCGTCTTCCACGCCCCGCTCGTAGGTGCGCACAAACCAGGGCTGGGCGGACGTGCTGGGCGCCTCGGCGAAGTTCACGTTGGTGCCGTGGGGGCGGGAATTGCGCAGGGCCCGGCCCTCGGTCACGACGTCCAAGTCGGCCAGCACCCCCTGCTGGCTGTCCACAAACCGCACAATGTGGGGCGAGCCGGTGTCCAGAAACACGTCGCCCCGGCCCTCGGCGCCGATGGGCTCGGCCGCGGGCACGTCGTGCATCTTCAGGCGCACGGTGCCGTCGGCTTCCACCAGGGCCTCGTGCGGGCCGTCGGCGGCACGGAAGGTGGCCTTCTGGCTGATAAAGCCCAACTGCCGGGCAAAGGCCACGGTGCAGCGCCCGCCGTTGCCGCACAACGAGCCCGGGTGCCCGTCGGCGTTGTAGTACAGCAGCTGAAAGTCGTAGTCCGGGCAGTTGCGCAGCAGAATCAGCC
>CAXUEM010000333.1:0-3944 GCA_964249885.1 uncultured Hymenobacter sp.
TAACCCGGGCCAGCTGGGGGGGGGGGCCCGGGGGGGGAGTCGGGCGGGGAGTAAGGAAACGAGTTATAATATAGGCCGGTCATGCTGAACGCAGTGAAGCATCTCTACCGCAGCAATAATTCAATCATCAGGGTTTACTGCTGCGGTAGAGATGCTTCACTGCGTTCGCATGACGTTCTACTATCTGAAAAATACCCCCTGCTGGCCCGGCTTACACCGCCGGCGGACCCGACTTGAGCAGCCCAGCTGGTACTTCCAGCTCGCCGGTGTGGAAGTCTATCAGGCCGTTGCGCTCGTCTTCGATGTTGGTGGCCTGGGTGTACACGTCGCCGGCCACGGAGCGGGCGCGCATCTCGGCTTTGAAGGCCAGAATGTCGTTGGTGCGGTTCTCGGCGTCCTTCGGGCCGCCGTAGTCGGCGAAGCCGAAGCCGCCCCACTCGCTCACTATGAGCGGCTTCTGGTGGCGGTAGAAGAACGGGTCGCCAATGACCAGGGGGAAGGCGGCGGTGCCTTCGAGCTGGCCGTTTTCGAGGCGGTCGAGCAGCTCGCGCCAGCGGTCCAGGTCGGGGGTGTAGAGGTGGGCCGTGAGCAGGTCGGACTGCAGGCGGCCTTCGAGGGAAATGTGCTGCCAGCCGTCGTTATCGACCACCAGAAACTGCGGGTGGTTAATGTGCAGGTACTGGAACATGTCGATGATGTACTGCCGGGTTTCGGGGTTGGTGGCAATGTCCTGGCAGCCCCAGTCCTCGTTGTACAGGCTCCAGATAACGACCGAGGGGTGCGCTTCCATCAGGGCCAGCATGCGCAGCAGCTCGGCGCGGTGGTTCTGGCGGCTGCGCGGGGTGGAGGTGTGCGGGCTGGGCACCTCCACCCAGAGCAGCAGGCCCAGCTCGTCGGCCAGGTTGTAGAGGCGCGGGTCGATGCCGGCAATGTGCACCCGCACCAGGTTGCAGCCCAGCTGCTGCATGGCCCGGAAGTGGCGCTGAATTTCCTCGTAGGTGGCCGTACCGGGCTGGTAGAGAATGCCGTCCAGGTACAGCGGCTCGTTGTTCAGGTACACGTAGCGGCCGCGGCTCTCGATTTTGCGCAGGCCGAAGTGGGTTTCAATCTGGGCGGCGTAGCCCTGCTCGTCGATGAGCTGGGCCACGAGCTTGTAGCGGTGCGGCGAGCCGGGCGCCCAGAGCTTGGTTTCGGGGGGCAAATCCATCACCACCCGCTGTTGACGCTGCCCGGCCGCGAGGCGCAACGGGAAGTCGGCCTCGCCCACCGGCCCGGCGCCAGCCTGGTTCTGCTCGAACACCTGCAGGCGCACGGTATAGAGGCCGGGGTCCTGGATGCGGGTGGTCAGGTTGAAGCGCACGAGCCGGTCTTCAATCACCGATTCGACGCCCACGCGCGAGCGCAGGCGGTTGCGCTCCACCATTTCCAGCCACACCGAGCGTACGGCGCCGGTGTGCGTCTGGTACCAGATGCCGCCGCGCTTGTAGACGTGCGACTCCTGCTTGCCGCGGGGCGTTTCGGCGTCCATGGTGTCGGCAATGCGCACGGTGAGGCGGTTGACGGGCCGCAGGTGCTCGGGGCGCAGCTCAAACGAGAAAGAAGTGTACTCGCCGTAGTGCACGGCCTCGCCCTCGATGGTGCGCAGCGGAAAGCCGTTGAGCCAGACCCGCGTCTCGTAGCCGCAGGCGCCGAAGGTGAGTTGAAACAGCGAGTGCGCATCGTCTTCGGCGCGGGCGGGCAGGTCGAAGTCGCGCTCGTACCAGGCCACCACGCGGTCCTGCCAGGAGGCGGGCTGCGCCTCCTGCCGGGCCGAAGCCAGGTGATTTTCTACTGAGCCGGGCCAGTTGGCCGTGTGCACGTAGGTGTGGCCCAGGGCCCAGTTTTCGCGCAGGCCCAGGTCGTTGTGGTCGACCTCAAAGTTCCAGATGCCGTCGAGCAGCAGGTAGTTGTTGGCCCGCGAGACGGCGCGCGGCAGCGGGTTGGCGGTCTGGGTGTCAGACTGGGAAGCGGAGAAGCCGAAATTAGCAGCGGGAGGATTCATGCGAGGGAAACGAAGGCGGGAGGTCAGCCAGGAATGAGGTTGCAAATGTCAGCGTAGCACAACAGTAACTGAAACTACGCAGACCTAGTTACGCAGCGGCCGGAAGAACGTCACGCAGCACAAAGCCAGGCACCCAGCCGGGGGCAGTAAATCAACAAGTTAGCCTTGCTGCTTACTTCCCCGGCCAGGTGCCTGGCTTTGTGCTGGCGCGTCCTATTTGCTTGGCATTCGCCGCCAAAAATCAGGTTTTCTGCTTCTTTTTCTTGGCGGCCGGAAACAGCACGTTGTTCAGAATCAGCCGGTAGCCGGGCGAGTTGGGGTGCAGGGCCAGGTCGGTGGGCTCTTCGCCCACCAAATGCTGGTAGTCCTCGGGGTCGTGGCCGCCGTAAAACGTCCAGGTGCCCTTGCCCAGCGTGCCGTGGATGTAGCGCGCCTCGCCGGCCGACTTGGTTTCGCCCATCAGCACCACGTCGCTCTTAATCAGGCTTTTGCGGAAGGCCGTGGTCTGGCCCATGAAGCCGTGCACGGTTTTCTCGTGGTTCTGGGTGAGCATGGTCGGCACCGGGTCGTACTTGGCCGAAAAAGTGAAGAGCGAGAAGTAGTCGTTCTGCTCGTTCAGGCCCCGCTCGTAGGGCTGCATGTCGATGTTAGAGTACTCGTACTGGTAGGGGTTGCGGTCGAGCCGGAAGTTCTGGAAGGCCAGACTGCGGTTGAAGTTGAGCTTGCTCTGGGCCGTGGGGTCGGCCGGGTCGCCGTCGTACATGCTTTCCACCATGTCCAGGCCCAGGCCGGCCAGGGCAATGTCGTAGGTGTCGGCCGCCGAGCACATGGCGAACTGAAAGCCGCCGCCGGCAATAAACTCCTGCATTTTCACCGTCACGGCACCCTTCATCTGGCTCACCTTCTGGAAGCCGTGGCGCTTGGCCGTGGCCTCCGATTCGCGCTGCTGCTGCTGGTACCAGGCGGCGTTGCGGTACGTCGAGTAAAACTTGCCGTACTGGCCCGTGAAGTCCTCGTGGTGCAGGTGCAGCCAGTCGTACTTGGGCAGCTTGCCGTCGAGCACCTCGTCGTCGTACACCTGCTCATACGGGATTTCGGCGTAGGTCAGCACCAGGGTCACGGCGTCGTCCCAGGGCTGCTTGCCCTTGGGCGTGTACACCGCGATTTTGGGCACCTTCTCCAGCTTCATCACGTCCATGTTGGCGTTGGGGTCGGCTATCTGCGACAGGATGCCGTTGTAGCTGGCCCCGGAAATCACCTGGTAGCTGACGCCGCGCACGGCCAGCTCGTTTTCCACGCCCGCCGCCACCTCGCAGGCGAAGGAGCCGCCGCGGTAGTTGAGCAGCCAGTCCACGGGCACCTCGCGCTGCAAAAGCCAGAAGGCGACGCCGTAGGCCTTGAGGTGCTCCTTCTGGGTGTCGTCCATCGGGATGAAGATGTGGTTGGCCCAGGCCGAGGCCAGCGGCGCGGCCAGCAGGGTCAGCAGCAAAATTAGGCGGGCCAGCAGGGGGGAGGCGGGCAGCAAACGCTTGGGAGGCATGAGAATTTTCGGCAAGGAGACTACCGGCCGCAACGGGGTTGCCGGGCCGGTGGTTCAAGTTACGGGTCAGATGGATAACTTCCGGGCGCCGGGGCTGATAACGCTAAAACCGGCGCCTCGCCAAACCGCGCCCCGGCTCTACCTTGCGGCCCCGGCGCCGGGCGGGAAGTTTGTCGTGCTTAAAATAAGAAAAAGGATGCCGCTCTGGTGTACGCTGCTGCTGAGCCTGGCCGCCGGGCTGGGCCTGGTTGGGCTTTGTTTCAGCATCGGCGGGCTGCTTCGGCTGAGCAACCCGACCGAAAATTTCTTTCAATTTCCGGCAAGCCAGGCCGCGTTTCGCTTTCAGCTCAGCCAGGCCGGCCC
>CAXUEM010000334.1:0-607 GCA_964249885.1 uncultured Hymenobacter sp.
GAACTGGTACTTCAGCCGGGTGGGGTCCACGGTGAAGTCGACGACCGGGTCGACGCCGAGCTCGGTCGCCTGGGACGCGGATGTGGCGCGGCAGCTTCCCGCTACCGTCGCACCGCGGCGCCGCCCCAGCAGCACGGCTCCGCTCACGCCCACGGCCAGCAGGGCCTGCAGGCCGGCGTAGTAGTAGCGCTGCCACTGCACCCGCAGCTCCTGCTGCCAGGTGGCGGGGTAGCCCACCAGGCGCTGGCGCTGGGCCAGCGTCACCAGCTGGCGCCAGGTGCGCAGGCGCGGCTGCCGGGCCTGCGCCATGCTCAGGTACAGCAGCTGGGCCGTGGGGTGGCCGAGCTGTTGCTGGGCGTAGGCCAGGCGCAGCAGCAGCCGGGGCGAGGCCTGCCCCGCGCGCCACACCTGCGCCTTGTAGAGGGCGGCGGCGGGCCCAAACCGGCCCTGCTCAAATAGCGAATCGGCTTTCTGCAGGGCCGGAACATTTTTTTTTTCGGCGCCGGGCCGCAGGCTAAGGGTGCTGGGGTTCAAAGCCCAAGCCCGGCCGGCGACGGTCAGCAAAAGCCAGAGCAGCAGTTTTTTTTGCATCAGGGTTGTGTAGGTC
>CAXUEM010000334.1:617-3433 GCA_964249885.1 uncultured Hymenobacter sp.
CTTTTAATGTACGGGTCCTGGGTTCGAATCCCAGCGGAGCCACGAAAAGGCCTTTCCTACCGCAGGAAAGGCCTTTTTTCGTTTCGTACCTCCGCGCGTGGGGCTGATTTGAGGCCAGGAAGTGGCCGCCGCGCCGGGGCCGGCCTACCGCCTGGTCTCAAATTTGTCTGCGCGAGGTTTCTCCATTCTTGCCTTATGTCTGGCCCAGGCCCGGGCGCCCTCACCTTATGCACCACATCATCTATATGAGCCGGGCCGCAGCCCCCATGAGCGACGAGCAGCTGGCCCGCCTGCTGGAACAGGCCCGGGAGGGCAACAAGAAACGGTCCATCACCGGCGCCCTGGTCTACGGCGCGGGCCAGTTTATGCAAATCATCGAGGGCGAAGAGTCCCAGCTGGCTCAGCTTTACGCCGAGCTGCTCAACGACTCCCGCCACGGCAGCGTGGTCAAGCTGGCCGACAAGCAGGTTGCCCAGCGCAGCTTTTCCGACTGGTCCATGGCCTTCCAAACGCTGTCGCCGGACCAGTTCGAGCAGCTGCTCGGCTACACGGCCCCCGATAAGCTGCAGCTGCAGGCCCCCGGCCTGAGCGAGGCCGACGCGCTGCTGCTGGAAATGATGAAGGCCTTTGTGCTGAGCCCGCGCGCGTAGTTCCGAAGAACGAAGGGCGGAGGTGAGTGATTAAGCGCAGTGGGCGGCGCGCCTAGCCCTGATGCTCGCGCAGCAGCTGCTGCAGGTCGAGCAGGCGGCGCTGCACCTGGGCCAGCAGGTCGGCGGGCACCGGCACCTGAACGCCGTGGCGGGTGAAGAGGTAGCGCACCAGGGCCGTGAGTTCGCGCAGCTCTTCCTGAAGTTTGAAGCGCAGCTGTTCCCAGCTCCCGCTGCCGCTCTCGGGCTGGTCCAGGCCCCGCAGGCGCAGGGCAATGGCCTGGCTGACCAGCCCGGCAAGCTGGTCGAGCACGCGCTGCTCGGCGGCGCTGAAGGTGCGGGGCTGGCGGTCAATAATGCAGAGTGTGCCCAGCGGGTGCTGGTCGGGCAGGCGCAACAGGGCCCCGGCGTAGAAGCGCAGCTCATTGTCGGCCGCTGCGCGCGCCGCCTCGGGCAAGATGCTGCCGCTGACTTCCAGGCTCAGGTCGTGGTAGACCACGGTGCGGGCCTGTTGAATGGCCGTCGAGCACAGCGCCTCGACGCGCGGCTGCTGGTCGTTGCCCGGCATGCCGTGGTTGGCCGGGTAGAGCACCTCGTCTTCTTCCACCACGGCAATAAGCGAGATGGGCAGGCTGAACACCTGCGCCGTCAGGGCCACAAACTCGTCGAACACCGGCTCGATGAGGGTCGGCAGTACGTCGTGGGCGCGCAGGCTGCGCAGCCGCGTGGGCTCGTCGTCGGGCAGGAGGGAGGCGGGAGTGGCGGCCATGCAGGAGCGCAGCTAAAAGGCGGGGATGGGCCCAAACATACGAGCCAGGGCGTTGCTTGGTCGTAGCTGCCTAAGCACCGGCAAAAGCAGGCCGCCAGGGCGCTCGGCGGCCAGCCCGGCGGGGCCCTAAATTCAGGTCGTGCGCATAATAGCCAGCAGCGAAAGCACCGACACGGCCAGCCACAGCAGCGCGCCCAGGCCAAACGGCCGCAGCCCCACGGCGCGCAGGGTTTTCATCGACAGCCCGGCCCCAATCAGAAACAAGGTCAGCGTCAGGCCCCGCTTGGCCAGCTGCACCAGCACCGGCCCGAGCGGGCGCAGCGCCGGCACGAAAGTGTGCAGCAGCATGGCCCCGATAAAGCCTAGAATAAAGTAGGGCAGCTTGACTTTGACCCCCTGCTGGCGAAAGAAAAACGCCGTGCCCAGCGCCACGGGCACAATCCAGAGCGCGCGGGCCAGCTTCACGGTCGTGGCCAGTTGCAGGGCCTCGTCGCCGTAGGCCGCGGCGGCCCCCACCACCGAGGAAGTATCGTGGATGGCAATGGCGCACCAGAGACCAAACTGCGCCTGGCTCAGGTCCAGGGCGTGGCCGATAACGGGAAAGGCAAACAAGGCCAGGGCATTGAGCACGAACACCGTGCCCAGCGCCACCGACATTTCCTCGTCGCGGGCCCGCAGCACCGGCCCCACCGCCGCAATGGCGCTACCCCCGCAGATGGCCGTGCCGCAGGCAATGAGGTGAGCCAGCGGCCGGCTCAGCTTCAGGACCCGCCCCAGAAAGTAGCCCAGCAGCAGGGTGCCCCCAATTGAAACCACCGTGAACAGCAGGCCCTGGCGCCCGGCCTGCACCGCCGCGTAGGCATTCATGCCGAAGCCCAGGCCCACCACCGAGTACTGCAGCAGCCGGGCCGTGAGGGCGCGGGTCTGGGCCGGAAAGGGGTTGCCCAGGGGCTGGGCCAGCAGCAGGCCCAGCGCCAGGGCCAGCGGCGGCGAGGCCCAGGGCGTGAGGCAAAACAAGACCAGCAGGGCAAACGCCGCGCCCGGCCGGGTCCGCCACGCCGCCCACCCCGGCCCGGTCGGCCCACCGGGCGGCGCCAGTTGGGAGGCAGCGGCTACTTGGGGCTGGCTGGGACGCGTGGGAGTGACAGAAATAGACATAAACCGGAAGAAAAGCAAGCGGCAAAATTACGCCCCCGCCTCCCAGCCGGTTTATCTAAAATGGCTATCTGTAATAACCTGTAGTTATACTGCAGAGTTGAGCTGGCTCTGGCAGAAGCTCAGCAACCGCTGGGCGGCGCGGCCCGGCGGCTGGCCCTGCACCCACACAGCCTCCAGCTGCCGGGGCAGGTGCAGGCCCGCCACGGGCACCACTTCCAGCCGGCCAGCGGCCAGCTCCCGGG
>CAXUEM010000334.1:3443-3939 GCA_964249885.1 uncultured Hymenobacter sp.
GAACAGCGCGCCGAGCTGCCCCGCGGCCTGGAAGAGTCGCGCCGTCTTGAGGTCGCACCGCTCGGCATAGCGCTCGCGCGAGATCGCGAGGTCCCACGCGTCGGCGCGCTGGAGCAGCTCGCCGTCGGCCAGCGCGGAGGACGCGTCGGAGAGGACGCGGACCGCCTCGGTCGATCCCGTCGCGGCGAGCTCGGCGAACGCGCGCGAGAACAGGAGGTCGCCCGTCGCCGTGGCGATCTCCCGGCCCGCCACGGCCACCACTTCCCGCCGCCCAGCGGCCAGCTCCCGGGGCAGCGCCCTGCGCGAGACGAAGCCCAGCGCCGCGGGTGCCGCCTCCAGGTAGGCCTTAATGGACTCGGTGTTGTCGAAGTAGAACGCCACGCGCAGGCTGCTGAGCTTTACTTTCAGCTCGCGCAGGGCAAACTCCAGCACCTCCAGCGTGCCGGAGCCGCGCTCGCGCAGCACGATCGGCACGGTCCGCAGTTCGTCGAGCGTG